>CAIOOC010000509.1 GCA_903859795.1 uncultured Bacteroidia bacterium | reverse complement strand
GGTTTAAGTTTGGTTTCAGAAAATGTCGCAGTCATTAGTCCTTTTTTGAAACCGATTGCAACAGCATCAGCCAACAGGTCTTTGAGGTGTTTTTCTTCAAGGTGGTAAGTCATAAAACGAATTGTTTTAAATGCGATTTTTTAATTAAGACCTTTGGTATTGTTCAGTTTGCCTGACTTTCGCTGTTGAGCTTAATTTGCCAGTGTTAATATCATCAGTGAGAGATTCTCGTCAGAATTTTATCTATAGGCACAGAGCTTCAGTTTGCAACATTTTGCGAATATTGATATCCAGAATGTTCTCGGCGTACCAGTTGTATAGTTCTATTTCGTTTTGGATCTGAAGTTTTACATAAACATTTTGGAAATGCCGTTGTATAGTTCCAGTAGAACGACCGGTAAGCTCCGCAATCTCTTTTCTGCTCAATCCCTGCAGTTTGAGCCTGATTACACGGTCTTCTGTCTTGGTTATGATTTGTGTTTGCATTCCTGGCCTTTTAAGCTGTTAATATATCTTCGCCACTCCAGGCATCAATTCCAAAAGCGCGGAATGTCATTTCGACTACATCGGTTTCTTCCGGACTAAAACCTCGTTTCCCTTCTTTTTATGACTAAAGGTCTGATGTGACCATTGGCAGCGTTTCATGATCGTTTCCTTGACGATTGGTGCTTCTTTGACTTTAAGTTTTCCGAAGGCTCTTTTGAAATTTACTTTATGTACCATTTATAGTATTGTATTTAAGTGTTTACTTGTTTACTTTTGAAACATGAGATTACTGATTCGAGACACATTTTTTCAATTAAGTAAATCCCTTGGAACCCAAATTGATGGTTCTGTTTTTAGAATAAATCCGACCATTTTGAACTATAAAATGAGAAATTTTTTTCATTATCACAGCACTTGAAAGGGTAGGGGATAGTCCGGCTCTTGACAGCGGTATTAATTCAGAAAGGGAGTTTTTTGAAAACTCTCCCTGGAAGGCATTTGCTTTCATTAAATATATTTTTGTTTGAGTTGCAAATATAAACCTAAGCGAATTTAAAATACAATAAAAGCGTTTTGTTTTTACTAACAAAAGCGTTATAAATAATTAATATAAATACAATGTCTGATTTTGAGATTAACAAGCGGGTAAAGGATGTTCAGATTTATAGTGGTCTAAATCAGAAGGACTTTGCTGATAAGATTGGCGTCTCATATACGACAGTCAACGAGGTATTGAATAACAAGAAAGGCCCGGGAATGAATGTTATTCAGGGTATTGCATTTGCTTTTATTGATATTTCAGATGAATGGCTCTTAACGGGAAAGGGCGGGATGACTATGGATACCTACAACCAAATTCAGGCTGACTCTGAACAAACTGAAAAGTTGCACACGATTCCATATTTTCCGGAGGTAAATGCAAGTGCCGGCCTTGATTTCCTGACCGAAAACAGCATCAGTTATAGCGTACCGGTATGTATTCCGAATGTTGATGCCGAGGCATTCATTAATGTGTTTGGTGATTCGATGGATCCCAAATATTGTAGTGGAGAGATAATCGGTATTAAGGAGATTGGAAAGGATTTCGTGATGTACGGTTATGCCTATATGATCCTTATGGCTGATGGAGAGGCCTATTTAAAATACATCAGGAAAGGGAATGATGCAGAGCACTGGATTCTTGCCAGTGAGAATCCCCGGTATGAACCTAAAGAATTCCACTTGTCAAATATTTACAAGGTTTATATAATCAAAGCAGTAATATCGAAAACTGCTATTTTGTAGTAATGTCAATCTGACTGGTGAGGAACTGCTCAAATTAATTACTTTGTTTTGATTTTTCAGCTTTAACCTTTTTAGCCTTGGGGAAAAGGAAATCAATAACTTTTCTGTTAGCATTATCAATGTGGGTCCAATCTTTAGCAATATAAAGGTCCGTAACCTTAAGCCCTTCGTCGACATGATTTAGGGCAAGATGAACATCATCCTTGCTTATTTTGCAATCGTTCCGGGCAATTGTGGCCCAACTATGCCGGGCGAAATAGGTGCTTAATTGTATATCCAGTTTTAGCGTTTCAGCAATCTGTTTTAATCCTTTGTTGATGGCTGTATTGAAAATTTCCTGAGTGGAGTACATTTGGTAAAAACAGAATACCTTGTTGCCTGTCCGGTCTTTGTATTTCTCCATCAAAGGTTTAATTTCCGGCTCCACCTTAATGGAGATAAGTGCACTATCTTCTCTACGATCTTCAGTTTTTGATCTTTGATAATTTAGTCGTCCGGCCTTATAATTATCAACCTTGTATAGATCAACAGTATTCATTCCCACCAGGAAGAAACTAAGTGCAAATACATCTCTGGCTAGATTACCTCGATTGGTTCCATGAGAGCCGGAAACCGCGATGTCCGGACAACTAATTATAGACCGTACTGATTGTACATCCAGATTGCGGTGTTGTGTAGTTTTCTTTTTGGGAATTTCGTAATTACTGAACGGATTGTGAATAATTCGCATTTCACCTTTGTCATCATCATTGAATTCCTTCTTGGCCGCATTGAAAAGTGTGCGGATATTACCCATGTAGTCATGAACACCCGCAGATATGCATGCTGGTTTATTGTAAGTAACTTCTTTGCCGTGTTGATTCAATCTTATAATCGTCCGGGGGTTTAAGAGGTATTCCTGGTATTCTGCCAGGATCTTTGATGTTATTTCTGAAATGGATATCCGGTCGCGTCCAAAATAGTCTACAAATGAATTTACAGTTCTTTGGAGTACGCCGGCTCTTGATTTCTGTTTTGGTTTTATTTTTTCAATATGTGTGCGTGAAAATGCGACAAAATCAATTGTTTCATCACTTCCAGGCTTTGCTGCTTTGATCAAATATTCCTTCAGCTCGGTAGGAGAATACAGATCAACCTTTTTGCCCAACTTCTTTATTATAATGTCTTCGTAAAGCTCAATCTTTTGATTTAATAGTCGGATCAAAAAGCGGTCTTTTAAATTGTAGTCCTTGTCAATTTGTTTTTCCCCGACATAATATTCCGTTTTGAGGTAAGTAAGTTTTCGTTTGATTGTCAGTCGGATTGAAACGGGGTATTTCCCGTCTAATCTTTTCTGGTGTTTTTGGATAGAAATAGTAAAAGTTGCCATAGCTTTTAGGGTTTGTAAAACATTCGTAAAGCATTTCGTGAAACAATCGTGAAACAATCGTGAAACAATTGTGAGAAAATCGAGAAGGAATAAGGAAAATTTCGTGAAACCTTCGTGAAACAATCGTGAAACATTGCGCTACAAATGTACAAAAAAGGCTGTATTTTTGGCAAATTTATTACAAAAAAAAGCTTTTCGATTTCCGAAAAGCCTTGTAATGTGTTGATAATCAGTCTTTTTATTCTGTCGGGGTAGCCGGATTTGAACCGACGACCTCGTCGTCCCGAACGACGCGCGCTACCAAGCTGCGCTACACCCCGAATTGCTTGTGATAATTCGGCATCAAAATTAATTTTTTTTATTCAAATCAAAGCAAATATCATCTTTAATATGATTCGAAATTTCGTATATTTATATCGATTATTTTAAAAATAAGACAACATGAAAAACGAAATTTCAAGTCAATCTTTCAGTATGCTTGCTGATGCCGAAGAACATGATTTATTCCATTTGTTAAAGACAGCCCAAAGAATCAAAGTAGCCTCTGAAATCCCGGTTAAGGAAAAATTATCACCCTTGGAATTCGAAGTGTACAACTTCTTACTGAATATGAACAGGGATTTTCCTTTAAAGAGTGATGAGTTCAATTTGGAATTTCTTGTAAGTAAGTTTGAGTTCAAATACGGTATTGACGAGTTGGTGGAGGCTTTCAGAAATCTTGATAAAAAATACTATACGGAATGTGCATTTGATGATTCGAGTTCTATTGTATGGATAAAACTCCTGTAATTCCTGTTCCCAAAAATTCTTTCACAACTTCAAGGGTAAATCGGTCAGATGATTTCCGTATTATTGCATGATAATCGGTTTCGTTATACTTCAACTCGTTACTTATGAAAAAAGTGCTTTTATCTTTACTATTCGCTCTGACTTGTTTTGGACCTTTATTCGCCCAGAATATACCCTTTAACGGGATTCAAAATAATCTTGGAAGTCTCTATCTGCTATCCAATGCAAAAAGCCGCTCGATAAGTCCTGAGAACTTCACCGGAGAAAAAGGTAAGGGAGGGATGGCAAAGGTTGGTGAGGGGTCAGCTTCGAACGCTGCCCGTGAACTTGGACAAGGTTGGAAATTAAATCCTTATATTGAAATTTCCAAAGGGCAGACTTTTACATTGGCTGAGATTGATGGTCAGGGATCTATTGAACATATCTGGATGACTCCTACAGGGAACTGGCGATTTTCGATTCTTCGGATTTACTGGGATGACGAGAAAGAACCCTCTGTTGAATGTCCGGTCGGTGACTTCTTTGGTATGGGCTGGGGTGAATATGCGCCACTTCAGTCTTTGGCTGTTTGTGTGAATCCGGGAAGTGCATTTAATTGTTACTGGCCTATGCCTTTTCGTAAGAAATGCAAGATTACAATGGAAAATCTCGACGAAAAAAAGATGAGTGTTTACTACCAGGTTGATTATCTTCTTACTGAAGTGCCTCAGAATGCATCCTATTTTCATGCGCAATTTCATAGAACAAATCCTATAAAATACAAGGATGTCTACACTATCGTCGACCAGATAAAGGGAAAAGGTCAGTACGTAGGTACTTACCTGGCCTGGCAGGCAAAGAACAACGGCTGGTGGGGCGAAGGAGAGATCAAGTTCTATATGGACGAAGATAAGAGCTTTCCTACTATTTGTGGTACAGGTCTTGAAGATTATTTCTGTGGGTCGTATAATTTTGACTTTAAGGGGAAATACAGTGTTTTTTGTTCCCCCTATTCGGGTCTACACCAGGTTATACTTCCTGACGAAGCGTATCATCCAAGCCTGCGATTCGGATTATACCGCTGGCATATCGCCGATCCTGTCCGTTTCGAAAAAGATCTTAAAGTGACCATTCAAGCCCTTGGATGGAGAAGTGAAGGTCGCTATCTTCCACTGCAGGATGATGTGGCGTCGGTTGCTTTCTGGTACCAAACAGAGCCTCATCAGACCTTTGCAAAGCTTCCTTCAAAAGATGAGCTGGAAGTTAACTGAAGGATAAAAAATTGTCGGGTATTGCCAGGATTGTAGAGACATACAGCCGTGCGTCTGCAGTAGTCATAATTTTATTTTGCGACTCGGAATGTCACCATTGCGAGGAAAGATACTGTATCTTATTGTCTGCATAAAATTAGAATATCTTAATGGTAACCAAGCAATCTTACTATGAAGTAATTTCAATTATCTTCTAAATTGGTTGCTAAGTTTGGGAAGATTGGTTCGTTGCATTAGACCTCTTTAGTCCCTGCGGAACATTTTGTTAAGAAACGCTCCATGCAATGACAGGTTTTGAAGGTGGTAGTTTAAGAAAGGGGGAGCCGCCTGCTCCCCCTTTCTTAAACCCTTAAAAGGAGTGAACTGTCTTTGCGAAGTATTCCACAATAATTCTGTATTTTAAGAGATTAACCCTTTGAATCCCGAAGCAATCTCCTGAATGAAGGTTATACTTCGTGTAAAACAAGGACTAATTTACTACTCAATTATCTGTTAATCTGTGGCAATTCCCGTCAATCAAAATCGATCATAGCCTTCATTACTCCGTCCTGATAACTGCTTACCATATCAAATCCAGCTTTTGTCTTTTCAAAACTGAACCGGTGAGTAGCCATTTTTTCAACATTTAATTTCCCGTTTTCCATTGACGAAAGAGCTTCCGCAAGTGAATGGTTCTGTCTTCTAACGCTTTGGATACAAATCTCTTTATGGCGCAATTTATCGACACTAAAGTTCCAGCGATCGAACTCAGGAATACCAATGATCATTAGTTTTCCACCGGGCTTTAACAATTCAATGGCTTGATCCATAGCCTCCTGTTTCCCGCAGCATTCGAAAATAACATCAAGAAGTAATGGTTCGTTATTTTTGATTTCCGAAACTATGTCTACTCTTTTTGCATTTCCTGTCCAGGTTGCACCACACGATTTTGCTATCTCAAGTCTTTCGTCAATCATGTCTGTTACAAAGATTTTGCCTGCGCCTTTGGCGATAGCTGGTAAGATAACGCTCATGCCAATAGGCCCGAAACCCAGAATGCCAATTGTGGCACCTTTCATCGGGATCGATTGATTTACAGCATAAACACCAATAGCCAGTGGTTCACTTATGGCGGCTTGGGTATAACTCATCGTATCCGGGATTCTAAAACAACTGGATTGCGGCATCACAATATATTCACTTAGGCATCCGTCAGCTTGCCCGGGGCACCCCAGGAACAGGAGTTTCCGGCAGGTATGAGGGCGATCGGCTTTACACTGGTCACAATCACCACAGGGCATGGCTGGCTCGATGGCAATTCTGTCACCTGGTTTTACAGTTGTTACACTTTTCCCAACGCTGACTACTTCACCTGCTCCTTCATGGCCTACCGGGAACGGATACTGAACAATTTGATTTCCTATTTTCCCGGAAGTATAATAATGAACATCAGACCCGCAAATGCCAACTACTTTCATTTTAATTAATACATCAGTGTTATTTTTGATTTCAGGCATTGGAAACTCCTGCATCTTCATTTGCCGGATCCCGGTTAAGACCATTGCTTTCATCGTGGTATTTTTTTATTTAAATATTTAGGATCAATCATTGAATATTGCGTGGCAAAGATAAACCTTTAGAACCTTTTTTTTGCAGTATTGATAATATGTAACAATTTGGATAAATCATGAATCATTTTGTATATTGGCATCGATGAATTGTCGGGTAACTTTGCCTATTGATAATTCGTGACTGACCATAGTTTTTATCCAAATTAATTAACACAATCATTATGCAAGTTTTATTAGGAATCCTTTTTCATTCTTTAGGCGGCGGAGCCTCGGGGAGTTGGTACATGCCATATAACTGGGTAAGGAAATGGCGCTGGGAGGTCTTTTGGATTGTCGGTGGACTTTTCTCCTGGTTAATCATGCCTTTGCTTGCAGTATTGTTTACAATTCCTGACTGGCATGGAATTTTACACGCAACCAATGGAAAAGTTATCCTCAACACTTATGTAATGGGTTTGCTTTGGGGAATCGGAGGGCTGACTTACGGACTGGCTATCCGCTACCTGGGTATGTCGCTGGGCAACTCAGTTTTATTGGGTATTACTTCAATAGTTGGATCTCTGGGATTACCTGTTTTGCGTAATGTACCGGGCATTTCTGAAATAATCCCGGCCGGACTATCATTTGCTGATTTGTTTGGCAGTACCGGTGGCCGGATCGTACTGCTTGGCATATTGATCCTTTTGGCCGGAATTATTCTAAGTGGCCGCGCCGGCATTAAGAAGGATAAAGATCTTGGCAACATTGAAGAAGGGGTTAACAGTGAATTCAAACTTTCGAAAGGGTTGATTATTGCCATCGTTTCGGGTGTCCTGAGTGCATTTTTCAGTTTTGGAATCGATGCAGGGAAAGAAATGGCTGCCGCTGCCAGATCACTTGCCGTCGAACAAGGTTATCCTTTCGTAACCCAAACCGGAAATGGTTTCAAATATCTCTTCGAAAACAATATTATCTTTTTCGTGATTCTATGGGGCGGTTTGACTACTAACCTGATCTGGTCAACTGTTCTGATCTTAAAAAACAAAACAGGTGGCGACTTTGTTGATCAGAAAGCGCCTTTATTGCGCAACTACCTTTTTTGTGCCTTGGCTGGAACCACCTGGTTTCTGCAATTCTTTTTTTACGGTATGGGTGAAACCAAAATTGGTAACGGAGCCAGTTCCTGGACACTTCACATGGCCACTATCATTCTGACTGCCAACCTTTGGGGTTTCTATCGCAAGGAATGGAAAGGTGTTTCAAAAAGAACCAATACCATGATTCTTTTGGGAATTGCAGCAATTCTATTATCTGTAATTATTATCGGTGTTGCAAAATGGTTATATCCTGAATTAAATGCTCTTGGATGATGAAACATCTTGCTTTTAAAATGTATCTGAACGAAGGTCAGAAAGCCGAATACAAGAAACGGCACGATGAAATCTGGCCTGAATTAAAAATGCTCTTAAAAGGAGCCGGGGTAAGCGAATATTCGATTTTTCTGGATGAGGAAACCAATATTCTGTTTGCCTTTCAAAAGGTGGATGGGAATTCAGGATCCCAAGATTTAGGACAAACAGAAATCGTTCAGAAGTGGTGGGCTTATATGGCTGATATCATGGAGACTAATCCGGATAATTCTCCTGTTATATTTCCTCTTGAAGAAGTTTTTTACCTGGAATAGGAGGAAATGATTCAAGCTAAATGGATATTCATCAAGTAGCAAGCCGCCACCATCCAGTTGCTTTTTATAAAATAATTAGATTTAAAAACATAGTATAATGAATAATGATTTTGTTCAGAAGGCGTACGAACTTGCAAAAGAGCAGTATGCCACTTTGGGTGTCGATACCGACGCTGCGATTGCCAGAATGAAAAGTGTAAAGATTAGCCTTCATTGCTGGCAAACAGATGATGTAGGGGGATTTGAAAAACCAGATTCAACCCTTGGTGGTGGTGGGATCCAGGTGACCGGTAACTATCCGGGCAAAGCCAGGTCTATTGCAGAGATGAAAATGGACCTTGTAAAGGCAATGTCATTATTGCCCGGGAAACAACGGTTGAATTTACATGCTATCTATGGCGATTTTGGCGGACAATTTGTCGACCGCAACCAGATTGAAATCAAGCATTTTCAGGGCTGGATTGATTGGGCTAAGGATCAGGGAATCGGTCTTGACTTTAATGCGAGCTGTTTCTCGCATCCAATGGCCGATGATGGTTTTACATTGTCAAGTAAGGATGTAACGATCCGAAGGTTCTGGATCGAACATGTAAAAAGATGCCGGATTATCGGGGCTGAAATGGGAAAACAATTGGGTACACCATGTGTTCTGAATCATTGGATACCCGATGGTTCAAAAGATATGCCTGTTGACAGGGGTGGTCATCGTGCCATTCTTCAGAAATCGCTGGATGAGATTTTCGCTGTTGAATACCCCAAAGAATACCTTAAAGATTCGGTTGAG
>CAIOOC010000508.1 GCA_903859795.1 uncultured Bacteroidia bacterium | reverse complement strand
AGTTTTGTTTGACAACTTTAATGAATACTTCGTTCATGCTGGGAATCACCTCGTTGAATGATATAATTTCAACATGATCGACCAGATCTTTGATAAGTTCGCGGGAATTCGTTCCCTCGGGATACTGAATACTCAGTCTGTTCCCATTCCCGTTTTGTTCGTGTTTGAGAATATTATACTTGCGGGCAATGTCGTGAGTTTCGATGTCGAAAACTCCGCGATACGAAATGTCATAAATATTGGATTTATACTTTTCCCTGATCTGATTTGTGGGGCCATCCAGAATTTTTTTTGATTTGTCAATCAGCGCGATATGGTCGCAGAGCTGCTCTACAGATTCCATGTTATGGGTTGAAAAGATTATTGTGGCGCCATTTTTCTTCATCTGAAGGATTTCGCGCGTTACAAGATCGGCATTAATCGGGTCGAATCCGCTGAATGGCTCATCAAAGATCAGTAATCTTGGTTTGTGAAGGACTGTACAGATGAACTGGACTTTTTGTTGCATCCCTTTTGAAAGTTCCATAACCTTTTTGTCCCACCATGCTGTTATCTCAAATTTTTCAAACCAGATTTTGAGCTCTTTCATTGCGTCGCGTCGCGAAAGGCCTTTCAATTGGCCGAGGTATAGTGCCTGTTCGCCAACCTTCATTTTTTTGTAGAGGCCCCTTTCTTCGGGCAGATAACCGATCTGGCTGATATCGCCCGGTTTTAGCAGGTGGCCATCCAACCAGACTGATCCACTGTCAGGAGCAGTAATCTGATTGATTATCCGGATTAAAGTTGTTTTTCCGGCGCCGTTGGGTCCCAGGAGGCCGAAGATAGTACCCTCGTCAACCGAAATTGAAACGTTGGTTAAGGCCTGTTGACTGGCATAGGTTTTAGAGACATCTTTTGCTGAAAATAATTCCATAACTCTTAAAGGTTAAAATATTTATTTATCATCATCTTCGTATTCATCTTCCGGAAAGATCATCAGATCATCTTCCTGTTTTACAGGCTCATCTACTTTATCCAGTAAATAGTGCCATCCGCGCCAATGGAGCTTACGTCCGGCTATATATAGAAACAGTGTTGAAAGGATGAGAATTGCAAATAAGTCAAATAACGGACTGAATTCAGTAATCCTGTAAAGCGCAGGCGTTTGCAGAGAACTGGAATCCTGTGTAGTGAAAACAGATAAGAAAATATTGTTTATCGCGTGCACTCCCCAGGCCAATTCAAGCCCTTCATCCATAATTGTACAAATCCCAAGGGCAATTCCAAACCAGATATATTGAGGAAGTGCAATTGCCATCCCATATTCCCTCACTTCGGGATTAAAAACGTGAAGTCCTCCGAAAATGAAGGATGTCACCAGCAAAGTTAACCATTTGTATTTAAATAATCGGGAGAATCCCTGCATCAGATAACCTCTGAAAAGAACTTCTTCAAACCCGGCCTGCATCGGAATTAAAAGCAGTGATACTCCGATAAGGGTAAATAAAATTGCCGGATTAAACTGAAGTTCAACTTTCTGATATCCCGCGACTATTGCAAAAACGGTATAAACAGCTAACAGGATAAACCAAACACCTGCTCCCCAGAAGAACCTCTTCCAACGGAATCCTGGAGATGAGGTAAGCAGCGATATCGCGGGTCTTTCATGAATGGGTTTGATAAATGCTAATAACGAGATGAGTCCGAGGACAAAAGGAATCATCATCAATATGAATCCTGTAATCGGCTCAATATCGTAGGCAGAGAGGTCAAGGGGATTTTCGGGGTTTGGCTGAAGATCCGGATTGCCTGACAATTTCGCCGACATCGTAAGCCCCAGGGGCATGAATCCAAGAATTTGTGATACCAGCAGAACGATTATTGCCATGGCAATCCATCTGCCGATTTCGTTTCTCCCTTCATTTCCACGCTCGAGGAACATTCAGATACAATATTATTTAGTAAACTACGAAATTCACTAAAATAATGGAGAAAACAGAAATAAAAGCAAAATTTTTAATTGTCATTTTAATCGCTAAAGTTTCCCAAAAAACTCTTCCATTTTTATCATTCTGTAAGCGAAGATTTCCTCGAGTTTTTTGCCAATAACCAGTTTGTTGGCAATGGCCCCTAAGAAGCCCATAGGTGGTTGATAGTCTATAATATCTGTCATCAGAATTCCACCCTGGACTTTCTCAATATGATGTTGGTGATGCCACATTTTATATGGACCAACACGTTGTTCATCAACGAAATACTTTAAATCCTGAACATGTGTGATTTCGGTTACCCATGTAGTTTTTATTCCCATTAACGGGCTTACCCGATACGCTATGATCATTCCGGCGTACATTTTACCGGGAAGATCCTTTGATATGACATCAAAACCCATGTAACCAGGAGTAATCAGCTTCAGGTTTGAAGGCGAGCAGATAAAATCCCAGAGCAGATCAAGGGAGGTGGGGATAAGTTGTGTTCTTCGAAAAGTATAAACAGGCACGTGCGAAATTTGAGATTGAAAGATTTATAGAACCATTAAGTTAGTTTAAAAGCCAGATTGCACCATTAAGTGTTGTAGCATAGGTTACCCAAAGCAGGTAAGGGATTTGCAAATACGCAGCAATTTTATTAACTCTTCTGAAAATAAAGATCATCAAAACGATGCTAAACCAAATCACCAGGATATCCATGAAGGCAACTCCAACGAGGTTGAATCTGAAAAACAGGAAACTCCATAAGAAATTGAACGTTATCTGAATGGCGAAGATCTTTAATGCCTCATTTCGTTTTCTTCCCTGGTTTGATCTCCAGATAATAAATAATGAAACGCCCATCAGGAGGTAAAGCAAGGTCCAGACCGGACCAAAAAGATAATTGGGAGGATTAAACGACGGTTTATGTAATGTTATATACCAGTCATGAATGCCAGAAGCAGTGGCATAACCCGAAATTCCTCCAATAGCCAGCGGGAGCAGCAGGCAAATAAATAGTGCGGTTATGGTTCTAATTGAAATCATAAAAATTTTATAAGTTGATTATTGAATAGCACTCAATTGTTTGTTGCAATTGCTCTTATCATACCTTTAAATATATATCCGTGAAACGGTAGCACAGAGTACCAGTAAATACGTCCCCAGATACCTAAAGGTCTGAATGTTGCAGTTTGGACAAGTTCGTTGTTATTGATAATTTTGAACTCAAGCCATGCTTCACCCGGGAGTTTCATTTCGGCATAAAGGAGTAATCTTTTCTGTGATTTATTGGCCAGCAAAACGCGCCAGAAATCGAGTGATTCACCGGCGGAGATCTCCAACGGATTTTTTCTTCCCCTTCGCAATCCGACACCTCCGGTAAGACGGTCGATATAACCCCGGATTTCCCACAGCCAGTTGGCATGGTACCATCCTTTTGTTCCACCGATTGACCAGATATTCTGAAGAACCTTTTCGTAACTTTGCGTTATTTTATATCTTCTCTTATCGGTAAAACAACCAAATTTGGGGACTTGGATATGTGGTGAAATACCATTTACAAGAATTGAACTTGTAAGGGCATCCTTCCAGCTTGATACTACCTGGTTTTGCTCTATTTTGCCAAATGCCAGTTGAATCGCCTTGTTATATCCAATTAGTTCTATTCCCCCAATCAATTCGTTGAGATTGTTTTCTTTACAGATTACCTCAACTTTCATGCTGTTAACAAGATGGGTTGCCAGGGAATAGGAGGTCGAGGTAACAAAATAAAGCCAGTACGATGATAGACGGGGTGTCATTACAGGAACTACCCATATCACCCGTTTTAGACCCCTCACCTTTGCAAATCTGAGCAGCATCTCTTTATACGTTAACACTTTTGTACCACCTATATCGTAGCTGTTATTATAGCTCTCCTGGTTTTTGAGTACACCTAACAAATATTGGAGCACATTCCGGATTGCTATCGGTTGTGACTTTGTGTTTAGCCATTTAGGTCCGATAATCATTGGGAGTTTTTCTACCAGATCGCGTATAATTTCAAAGGAGGCACTTCCTGAACCAATAATTATTCCGGCCTTAAGGGTTGTGAGGCCGTACTTATCCGACATCAATATCTCCTCTACATTTTTACGTGAATTGAGATGTTTGGAGAGTTGCTGATTATTGGTTATCCCGCTGAGGTAAATGACCTGAGCCGCATTCGTCTGCTCAATACGTGATCTGAAATTGCGGGCTGAAACGTCTTCAAGTTTTGCAAAATCACCCACACTCGTCGACATTGAATGAATCAGATAATAAGCCACATCAATATCGACAGGAATCCTGTCAAGGGTTTCCTCATCCAGGAAATTCACTTCAATAACAATCAGATCGGCTGCTGTGTATCGTTCATGGTTAAACCTCGAAATATCACGCACGCAACAAACTACCTGGTGTCCATTTTCCAGTAATACAGGCAGTAGACGCTGCGCAATATATCCGGTTGCACCGGTCAGCAGAATCTTCATGAATAATTATTTTGATACAGATCGCAAAGTACTAAATTTTTCCTTTCCAAGCGATACTACGCCTGGCTGAAGAAAGATTTATCGTTTACTTGTATTCATTCCATGCCTTAATCGAGATATTTTCAAGGTCAAGCTTGCAAATTCCATAAATAAACGCACTGGCAACCCGGGCATTGGTAATCAAAGGGATATTAAAATCGATGGCGTTTCTACGAATGTTGTAGCCATTTGACAGTTCGCGGGTTGTATGATCTTTAGGAATATTAATGACCATCTCGACTTTCCGGTTACGAATCAGATCGAGTGTATTTGGCTGTTTGTCGTTTTCGTCAGGCCAGAAAACCTGCTCGGTCTCGATTCCGTTTTCGTGGAAGAAATTGTGCGTTCCACCTGTAGCATATATAGTAAAGCCACGCTCCTTAAGCATTCTGGCGCTCTCGAGGAGTTCAACTTTTCCGCGTGTTGGCCCGGATGAGATAAGGATTGTTTTCTTAGGAATACGGTATCCAACTGATAACATTGATTTTAAAAGTGCCTCGTAAAAATTTTCGCCGATGCAGGCTACCTCGCCAGTTGATGCCATATCAACCCCGGTAACCGGGTCGGCATTCAGCAGGCGGTGAAATGAGAACTGAGGTGCTTTAACACCAACATAATCAAGTTCGAACAGCGATTTATCCGGCTTTTCAAATGGAACATCCAGCATAGCTTTTGTCGCTATTTCAATCAGATTGGTGCGCAGGACTTTCGATACGAAGGGGAAGGATCTGGAAGCCCTTAGATTACACTCAATTACCTTAATATCATTGTCTTTGGCAAGATACTGAATATTGAAAGGTCCGGTGATCTCGAGCGCTTTGGCAATTTTGCGTG
Source organism: uncultured Bacteroidia bacterium (assembly GCA_903859795.1). Lineage (GTDB taxonomy): Bacteria > Bacteroidota > Bacteroidia > Bacteroidales > Prolixibacteraceae > JAAFHB01. Next base: position 3,528 of record CAIOOC010000508.1, on the reverse strand, counting down.
AGATCTTTTTAATCCTCCTGATGGTCTCGATATAAAGTTTCTGGGGTGGAAAAACTATGGTTGCATCGCCTGAGTGAACACCAGCAAATTCAACATGTTCGGAGATGGCATAAGCCACAATCTCACCGTTTTTGGCTACAGCATCGACCTCTATCTCTTTGGCATTTTCGATAAATTCAGAAACTACAACAGGATGTTCCTTTGATACTTTAGTGGCAAGCGTAAGGAAATGGTGCAGCTGATCTTTATTCGAAACTACATTCATCGCTGCTCCCGAAAGTACATACGATGGTCTGATCAGCACAGGGAAGCCAACCTCATCGACGAACCGGTTGATATCTTCGATCGTTGTAAGCTGGTTCCAGCGCGGCTGATCAACGTCAAGCCTGTCGAGCATTGCCGAGAACTTATTCCGGTCTTCAGCATTGTCAATTTTTTCAGCTGTCGTTCCCAGGATTGGGATTCCCTGCCTGTGTAATCTCATGGCCAGGTTGTTGGGTATTTGTCCCCCCATCGAAAGTACAGTTCCTAAAGGCAGTTCAAGCTCACAGATGTCAAGTACGCGCTCAAGTGTGAGTTCGTCGAAATATAATCTGTCGCAGGTATCATAATCTGTCGAAACGGTTTCGGGATTATAATTGATCATAATTGACCGGAAACCCTCCTTGCGGATCGTATTGACCGCGTTAACCGAGCACCAGTCAAATTCGACTGATGAGCCGATACGGTATGCCCCTGATCCGAGTACGATTACCGATTTATTGTCGTGCTGGAACTCAACGTCATGCTCTGTTCCGTTGTATGTGACGTACAGATAGTTTGTCATGGCAGGGTACTCACCGGCAAGTGTATCGATCTGTTTAATAACAGGTACTATGCCAAGACTCTTACGGTGGGCCCTAACTTTAAGCAGGTCGGCCTGTATATATTGATCTGAATTTTTCAATACAAGCCTGGCGATCTGGAAGTCAGAGTACCCCTGTTTTTTAGCCAGCATCAGCGACTCAACAGGCAATTCCTCAAGGGTATTGTATTTGATGATCTCATTTCGGAGATCATAAATATTCTGAAGTTTCTGCAGGAACCATTTATCAATTCGGGTAATCTCCCAGATTTTGTCGACCGAATATCCTTTATGCATTGCCTCGGCAATTGCAAAAATGCGCCGATCGGTCGGATTTTTCAATTCTCCGTCGATATCGGTAATCTCCATCTCTCCGCGGTTTCCGACAAATCCATGCATTCCGGCACCTACCATACGGATCCCTTTCTGAATAGCCTCTTCAAATGATCGGCCTATGGCCATGATTTCACCTACCGATTTCATGCTTGATCCAAGGGTTTTTGAAACACCTTCGAATTTATTCAGATCCCAGCGCGGAATTTTAACAACTACATAATCAAGCGCAGGCTCAAAGCAGGCAGTAGTCACTTTTGTAACTGAATTTTTTAATTCGTGCAGACCATATCCGAGGCCAAGTTTGGCAGCCACGAAAGCAAGAGGATAACCTGTTGCCTTTGACGCCAGCGCCGAAGATCTCGACAGGCGCGCATTCACCTCGATAACGCGGTAATCTTCTGAGTGTGGATCAAGAGCAAACTGCACATTACATTCTCCGATAACTCCGATTTTACGGATAATCTTGATCGAAAGTGCCCTCAATTTATGGTATTCGTCGTTTGATAAGGTTTGGGATGGGGCGACTACAATTGACTCACCCGTATGAATTCCAAGCGGGTCGAAGTTCTCCATATTACAGACAGTAATGCAATTGTCGTAGATATCCCGGACAACTTCATATTCAACCTCTTTCCATCCCTTGATCGATTCTTCAACCAGAATCTGGGGAGAATAGCTGAACGCATTCTCTGCCAGCTTATTAAGCTCCTCTTCATTTGAACAGAATCCTGAGCCTAATCCTCCCAGGGTGTAAGCAGCCCTGATAATTAATGGGAACCCCAGGAATTTTGCTGCCTCGCGTGCTTTTTCAATCGAGTCGCAAGCGACACTTTTGGGGGTTAGCACATCGATTTCGTGCAGAATATCAGAAAAAATCTGACGGTCTTCAGTATTTATAATCGACTGAACCGGAGTTCCAACGACTTTGATATTATGTTTTTCGAGTATTCCCTGTCTGAAAAGGTCGACGCCGCAATTAAGAGCCGTTTGACCTCCAAAGGCCAGAAGAATGCCATCCGGTTTCTCTTTTTCGATCACTTTCTCAACAAAGGAGGCAGTAACAGGAAGGAAATAGATTTTATCCGCAATCTCCTCTGAAGTTTGAATAGTGGCAATATTTGGATTAATCAGGATCGTATAGACCCCCTCTTCTTTCAATGCTTTTAATGCCTGTGAACCTGAATAGTCAAATTCGCCTGCTTCGCCGATCTTTAATGCCCCTGAACCAAGGACAATTACTTTCTTTATTGTAGAGTTGATCATTTATCTGACTTATTTTTTTTTACACTTTCAATGAAATCATCAAACAGGAATTCGGTATCTACCGGACCGGACGAGGCTTCAGGGTGGAACTGGGTAGAGAAAAAGGGTTTTGACTGATGTCTGATCCCTTCATTTGTATTGTCGTTAACATTCACAAAAAGCGATTCCCATCCTTGAGGTAATGTTTCGTCTGCGATGGCAAATCCGTGATTTTGGGAAGTGATGAAACAGCGATTTGTTCCGCGGAGTAAAACCGGCTGGTTGTGGCTTCGGTGACCATATTTTAATTTGTATGTTTCTGCTCCAGCGGCTAATCCAAGCAACTGATTTCCAAGGCATATTCCCATGATTGGTTTCTCCTGGGTGATTGCAGTTTTGATATGTTTAACAGTAATATCACACATTGCCGGATCCCCCGGGCCGTTTGTCAGGAAAAGCCCGTCATAATCGAGCGTTGTAAAATCATAATCCCAGGGAACCCTGATCACAGTTGTGTTGCGGTTCAAAAGGCAGCGGATGATATTGTTTTTGACACCGCAATCGACCAAAACAATTTTGTATTCCCCGGCACCATAAGTCTCTACGGTGTCGGTGCTCGCAATTGCAACCAGGTTCACCAGATTAGGATCAAAGAATTTAATCTGGTCGCCATCAAACTCAATTTTTCCCAGTAATGAACCTTTCTCACGAAGAATTTTGGTTAACAAGCGTGTGTCAATATCGAAAAGACCAGGGATATGCTGTGATTTCAGCCAGTCGCCCAGGCTCATCATCGCATTCCAGTGACTAAATCCTACAGAATAGTCAGAAACAATTAATCCTGTGATATGGATCTTATCTGATTCGAAGTGCTTATGTATTCCATTTTCTTTAAGATCCTGCGGGACCCCGTAGTTCCCGATCAACGGATAGGTTGAAACAAGTATTTGTCCCGTATAGGAGGGATCTGTAAGGCTTTCGGGATATCCGGTCATCGCGGTATAAAAAACAACCTCGCCGGCAACTGACTTTTCGTAGCCAAATGATTTCCCTTCCAATACTGTTCCATCCTCAAGAATCAGTTTTACTTTTCGCATTATACGCTT
>CAIOOC010000507.1 GCA_903859795.1 uncultured Bacteroidia bacterium | reverse complement strand
TTGAAAACTCAAATCAATATCCTCTACGTTGGTGCAGGAAATGAAGCCTCCCTTTTTGTTAGTAGATTTATGACTCGCAGCTGCCGGTTAGTGTCTGGCGGCTAGCCTGAATATCTTGAACCGAATGACTTTGATTTTTAACCTTGAATTGAAAGGTATACTTTTTCTTTGCAACAACCTACAAGTAGCAAGTTACCAGAAGCCATACGAGCACAATTATATTACCTACACGAAATTCATTTCATTTTCGTTGGATTCAGAAATAAATATGCGGCTTCATTGTCTACTTTGTGGACATCGTTGTGAATATGCAGCTGTACCTGTTCAGCTGAGCCTGCCAACAAATAAGCCCGTTTTACTTCGTTATATGCAGCATCAAATTCCTCTTTTGGCATTACCGCTGTACTCCACTCGGGCTGTAACAATGCAGGGTCTGCACCCGGACAGAACATCGCATCTTTTCGACCATGTTGAAACTGAACGAGTTTTGGCGCTGCCAAAGCAGCCCAGTCACATTGCTCGAGCCAATCACCAAGCTGACTGAGAATTCCGCAATCGCAACCCGGAGGGAAAAGTATCCGCTGCCTATAATGATTCCAGGTGGTAAGTATGCATCCAACAACTCCCGAGTGTACCCGGGTGTCGAGTGCCAGCATGTTCATTGCGAGGTGTGCGCCTGTAGAGAGACCGACCACAGAAATGCGCTGCGTATCGATCTGAGGCAATGTTGTTGCATAATCAAGGGCTATCATAGCATCCCATGTCCACTCGCCCTGTAATGTCCATCCCGGATGTTGAAGGATATGATTCATCGTTGCCGGCTGAACTACAGCCCAACCACGTTCTGCAAAGTATGCACAAAAGTCGTCGGCATGGCCATAAGTGAACGCACCGGCATCAGCATCTCCCCACTTCGCTTCATGTCCGTGAAGCGCAATAATAAGTGGCACACGACCCGATGCTTTCTTTGGAAGCGACAGCAGTAATGTATTATAACGATCAGGTTGAGTTTTGTAGCGTATCTTACTAAGCGTGAACAACTGATGATCTTCCGTTGAAATAACTTCGATTTCCGTCGGTACCCGCACAGGAAAGGCTCCATTCATAAGCCGTTTTATTAACTTATCGCGTAGATCTTTTTGCCACTTAACGAACATAGCAGGGGTTTCGGGAAAGCGTGAGCTCCTGGCTCTGAACTCGGCGGAGGTTTGATTACCTTCTGTAGGAGCAGGCTGCACCTCGAGACTCACCTGACCTGAGCCGGAGGCAACACTCTCAATTTCAAGTGCATACAACGAATAGCCAAGTGTTCCATCCCATCCGGGACGCAATCGGGCACTCAATCCACTCTGTTCCTTGATTATCAAAACTTTGCTTGTTTTCAGGATCAGCACACTTCGCCCTGGTTTACTGAACTCAAATGAAAGGGTGTTTGCCCCAACAGACGTGACTTCACAACCTTCAAGCCTGTAAGCAAAATGTCCTGGCTGAAGTAAAAAGAGCTCCGGCACGTTGGATACATGATTTCCAGATTTTGGAGCTACTATGTCACCTTTGGCCATATCTTTAGCTGAAACTTTGTACGTATTGGTTGAGGCTGTTAAGGTTATCAACACTATTAAAAGTAAGAAGTTAAAATTTTTCATAAAATCTCTTGTTTATGGAAGATGAAACTTTAAATCTTATTTCAGAATAAATTAGCTTTAACTTACTTAATTTGTGATACTTGATTCAGATGAAACCCTTATACATTTAAATATCTTTTTTGTGAACGACAATTCATGAGGGTTTCACTAAAATTCTGTTAGTGAAATTGGTGCCGCAGGCATTAAATATCGGGAGCAGCCTGATTTAGCGCAAAATATCTCAGCCCCGCAAGGGGCAATGTCGTTTTATTTACAGGAAACTCAGTAAGAGTTTCCTGTAAATAACCTCCGGTTTCAACCGGAGGACAGGTGGAATAAGGACAATTTATATGTAACTCTGGAGTTAAGTCGAATTGAAGTAAGCATTTTCTTAACTTAATGAATTTGACCGTCCGGGACTGAAAATATTTTTTATAATGTTGCTTATTTAAAAACAGCCATTTCCATAATTGAAAAACCTTTTCCGGTTTCCTGTCCGTTAAAGTTAAGCCGAACATAACGTGCCTTGATTGGAGCAAATCGAAGGATATCAAACATACCTATTCCGTTTTCGGTAGTATTTACTTTGGTCCATTTCTCACCATCGTCAGAAACCTGGAAGCTGGTTGATTTCGCTGTGAAGCCCCAATTCACTGAAAGCTCAAGCCGCGATATGGTTTGTATCTCACCCAGGTCAACGGAGAGCCATTGTAGATTCCCCTTTTCAGACGACCACCCGGACTTCCGGTCTCCATCGACGGCAAACTCAGGGCGGCCTGATTGAACAGATGATACTTTCACAGGTTTTCCCATAGCAAGATTACGATGTCCCATGCGCTGTTCAGGAGAAAATACTGCGAAATCGCGAAAACTGCTAACTGACCCGACCGGTGTGTCTAATAATGTAGCGATTAATTGACAGAAAGAGGGCTCGGCCGGGATTTGAGCATTGAATACAAGTCGGCTACTTCCAAGTCCTTTAACTTCTGCAACTAATGTTTGCTCAGAAATAGTCTTTCCATCTTGTTTCAGCGTTAAACGTATATTGCCGGTCCAGGGTTTATCAAGATCATTGAAAACGACAACAGGAATATCCCGGGATTTCCCACCGGGATATTCATCAGCCCAGACATCAAGCATTAGCCCGACTGGGGCAAAAGCATCCCGGACATAGGTATAGAAATCGGGATTCCAGGTGAGTTTCCCCACGTCGATCCAGTCATCACTGGTCTGCCCGTCGGCCCGAGAATAACCCAACCCGCAGAAATGCATCACGGCTGCTGCCTGCCTGTGGGCACGAAAGAATTCTGTAATGGCCGCCATATTGCGCGCATACAGATGACTCCGTTCTGCCACAGTCGCGGAAGGACTCATCAGGTAATCATAGACGGGCTGAGAGAGTGTTGTGGGTGAGCCGTCACGGTTTAACCAGAGACCACCATATTCGTTGATGATCAGAGGATTTTTCCGGAGCATTTTTTCCTTGTCAAAAGGTTGTGCAATCAGCAATCCTTTCTTGGTTCCGGAATCAAGAGCCAAATCAGGCATTCGGAATGGTTGGTTGGGGCCGAATATAAAATGGTATGGATGACACTCGTCGGGGTCGTTTTTATCGACGGGTTCTCCCCATCCGTTATCCCATGGCCGGTTGGAAAAGTCAAGTGCCCGGACCATGCGGATCGCCTTGCCTGTTTCGGCAGTATATGTTTCATTGCAGGCATCCCATATCGCCAGGCAGGGATGATTCCATCTCTCTTCCATCCATTCCCTGAATTCAACTGCCAACACCACTGCTTTGAGGGCAGACGGAGCAGGCTTAGCCGAATCGGGTATTCCATACCAGACCGGGTACTCATCCTGAATCAGTAAACCCTCTTCATCAGCTATCCGATACCAGATTTCAGGAGTAAAGCCGATGCAATAGCGCAGGCAGTTCCAGTGCATATCTCGGAATTTTTTGTGCAGCAACCGAACCCATTCTTCATCCCACGGTTTGTTGCCGCGCATAGAATCTTCAGAAAAGCGCAAAAAAGTGACATTGCTGCCACGCATAAAGTATGGTTTTCCATTCAGAATTGCACGCCCTGTGGCTGAATCAAATCCGAACGTGCGCATTCCAAATCGGGTGGTGAAGTTATCGGCAACTGTTCGGACCTCAATTTCATACAGAAACGGATCTTCAGGCGACCACAAGTGGCAACCGCCGATTTGCAGTGATGCAATACCTTTCTGCACAGACACAGAAGGATTGGAAGGTATCAGACAATCTCCTTCGGCTGCTACTTTATGAGATTTAGCTTCCCTGACAATAATATGCAATTTTGTCTCTACGGTTGAGTCTATCCGGGTTATCCATGCATGAACTGTCACTGTTTGTTTGTTAATATCTGGTACAACCTGAACATTCACAATATGTGGAGATCCGGTCATGATCAATTCGACATTGTCATAAATACCGGGAATATAACGGCTCTTTTCCCCATCCATCCCAGACTCCACGAGTTTTGACACAGCGTCACGATCGGCACCGACTCGAACAATCAATTCATTTTCGCCGATTTTCAAGGCTCCTTTTACGTCGAACCATCCCTGAGTAAAACATGGGACATGATCACCAATCATCTTTCCATTCAGAAAGACCCGGGTACCAAACATCGCCTTCCCAATCCTAAGCTGCGCATATTCATCAACAGATTCTGAAAGTTTGAATGTGCGGCGATACCAAAAAGCATCTCTGCGCGGATCTTTCTGCGAGAAGGCGCCTCTCTCTTTTACTTTCGGTCCCGGCTCGACAAAGGCAGGTTTTGAATTATCCACAAAGCCAGGGACATCAACAGAATGACCAAATGCTGAGGGTACTTTATCCATTGTACCTTCTTCTATCTGCCAGGACCCATTTAGTGAAATTACCTTTCGGTCCCTTTGAGAGAGCGGATCATTCGTGATGCCATAAAGACAAGAGGTAATGGACAGCATCAATAAACCAGCAATAACTTTTGGAATATTTACTTTCATAACCAGAGTTATTTTAATTGTTTCAATCTTAATATCCCCCCTTTTTCAGTTTATCGTCAATGAATTTCTTAGCCCTGGGAATATCACTCTCATCGAGGTGTTCTATGATCAGCGGTATATTTGGATGTATGGCAGACAAGCGTTTCAGATAGAGATCGTAATTTAAGATACCCAGACCCGGGGCAGGTAGTTCGACTGAACCTGCACCCCTGAAAGTATGAGCTTCGTCAGCATCGATGTCTGCATGTTTTTCTGAAGTATCCTCAGCCCTTTTGCAATCTTTTGCATGTGCCACCTTGATTCTGTCACCCAATGCATTAAATATGCGGTTGAGTTCTCCATCGACATCTTCAATATTGGCATCGGAGAAGTAATTTGTCGGATCCATCAGAAGTCCAAGTGAAGGGTGACTGACATCAGAAAAGAGTCTTAATAACTGATTTACAGTTCCTATAATATTATTAACGTAGTTCTCAACCAAAAAAACAGAACCGTGATCGTAGCCAAATTTGACAAGGTCCGTAACAGTTGAACATATCGTTTCATAGGCCTCCTCTGTCCCGTTCTTTTCATGATATACCCAGTCGCTTTCCTCATCAAAGGTTCCTGTTTCGCTGATTACATAAGGTGAACCAAGATCACGTGCAAATTTTAACAGCGTTTTTAGGTTTTTGATGTTTTCTGCTCTTGTGCTGAGATTGGGATGAACAAGGTTTGTATACCCTGAAATCGCCACGATGGGCAAATTGGCATCACGAAAAGTGTCCCTGATGAAATGACACTTTTCGGTATTGAGCGCATCAAACGAAAGATCCATCCCTTTGAAAGAAAGATCAAGCTGGACTGATGTAAATCCAAGCGCTTTCATTCTCTTTACCGATTCCTCCAATGTATAGGGGAAATAGCCGTTGAAAATTCCTACTGAGATCATAATGAATTAATTAGTTAATACATGTAAATAGTTTTTTCTTCTTTAATGGACTGGTAACAAGCGTCAATTACCGCCATAGTCGTCAAATTGTCTCTTCCGCTGATTTCCGGTTCCGTGTTGTTCTCAACGGCAACCAGGAGTTGTGCCATTGTCCCCTGGAATGCATCGGGAAACCAGACTTTATTCCATTTCGGACGAATCCACATCCCGGGAAATTCTTTTGTGGTAAATTCCAGTGTGCTTGGCGTTGGTTCGGGATATTTCGGCCACCCTATCGTTCCCTGCGCCATACCGTCAAGCCCTTCAACGCGCCATTTGATGTAGATGTCCTTTTCTGCCCCTTCCCCGGGCCATGCCCACACATCGTCAAGACTGCTGGCCATAAATCCATTGGAATACTGGAATGTATATTGGGAAATGCCATCTACATGGGTAAACGTTGTTCTAGGATCCTGTCGTGTAAGGGCTGTAATTCGTTCGGGATCACCGAAAAGATACCGGAAGGTATCAATATGGTGAATCCCCATATTCAGTATCTCTATTCGGTCGTATTTCTTAAGAAATTCCTGCCAATGGGGAATTGCCCGCATTTCGATGGTCGCCAAAACCGGTTCACCAAGAAAACCCTGATTCAGAATACTTTTTAATGCCCTGATCGACTGATCGTAACGCATATTCGAGTTAACTCCCAACTTAATCCCTGCATCACCACATAATCCAACAATTTGGTTGGCTTCCTGATAATTCATAGCCAAGGGTTTCTGACAAAGTACACCTTTGATATGATCCTTTTGTTTGACAACTTCCCGGATCACTTCCAGTTGCGCATCGGGAGGAATTGCAATATCGACAATTTCAATATCTGGATCAGCGATTAATTGGTGCCAATTTTCATAAACCTTTGGAATATTATGACGTGTGGCAATCGCATTCGATTCTTCAACGCTTAGCGAAGTGATCGCCTGAGGATTAAAACCGGCATCCGTGTAAGCAACAAGGTGACAATCGCGCATAATAAATCCGGCACCAATACAGCCTATACGGTAATCAAGCCTCTGAGGCATAACCGGATCGATAAAATAATTAATTTGATCAATTTTCATAGTGCAGATAATCAATGATTAAAAAACCAAAACAATATAATATCGTAGGGATTGCCTCGTCCCTGAAATATTGTCTGCATCAGGGCAGGCTGTTCCATTGTTTAATAATCTTGCTGAGTCAGAATCTTCAGAGCCACCGGCTCGGCTGATTTTAAAAGGCCGGATTTTAATCCGGTTAAAGAATGTGTCAGGAAATTATAAAGTGCCATTGGCACGGATCATTTTAAAGATTGAATGATTTATATTAAAAATGATGATTCAATAAGATGTGTAGCGTCAAGGGCATCCCTGTTTATTTTCGATCCTTTAGTGCCCGGCAGTGATCATTCGGGTCACAACGGGTCTACAATTTGCCGGGTTCATTTGGAACACCAATTTCATATTTTTTCCAACCTTATAGTCACTTTATTTCTCTTCTGAGTAACGTTTTTTGTACCCCTTCCAGGTTTTTAACGATTGAGTCAGTGTCTCGAATACATCTCCTTTGAGATTATAGCACTGTAATCCGATTGGCCCGGTATAACCGTTGTCAGCCAATAATTTAACGAACCGGTACGTGTCAAAGGTCCCTTGCCCTAAAGGCTGGATCAAACGATCCCAATCCAAATGCTGAGTATCTCCGTCATCAGCCCCGCAAATATTCACGGCAAATAACCTTGGAGAATATTTTTTAATTTTATCATCAATTCCTGCTGATCCTTCGACCTTCAACATATGGCAGAGGTTAATGACTGAGCCATAATTTTTTCGGCCAACCATTTCTGCCAGTTTAAAACTGTGCGCCGCTGTTTCGCAATAAAATGAAACGTGGGGATAAGCGCATAGCTTTACTTTAAAATCAGCTGCATAATCGGAAAACTCACGCAAAATAGCAGTAACAACCTGGTCTCCTTTTTCCTTGTCTTTGATGAATGTTTTGCTGTGGATATGAAAGTAGATTACAGCCCCTTTTTCTGAAGACCTGATTATTTCCTTAATCTGATCAACAGAAGGATTTTCCGTTTTCCCATCAACTTCGAAATTGAGCGGAACGTAATTCACCGGCATATGTAGGCCTTCTGTATCCAATGCGTGCTGAAGTTCCTGATAATTCTGGTCTCCGAATCCTTCTAATCCATCATACCCGATTGATTTCAATAACCTGGCCTTTCCGATATCTGTTTTTGGTGCATTATTGAATCCATAAAGGGTATTTTGGGCGTAGAAAATATTGTGGATTTTTTTCTTTGCTGTAACCGGGTAGGACAAAAAAAACAAACCAATAACGACAAATATTTTGTATTTCATTAAATAATAGATTATTAATATTTATAATCTGGGCAAATTCTGGAATAACTCCATTTCTCCCTCATCACTCTTCTTTTTAATTTATCAGCATCCGGATTATTGATGAACTTTTCATTGATTGGATCCCACTCCAATTTCCGGTTGAGTTTCAAAGCGATGTTGCCAAAATGTAAAAGTGAACTCGTCCGGTGGCCTGTCTCGGGGGTATAAATAGCCTTTCTTCCCTCTTTGATACTTTGCAGAAAGTCTATAAACTCGTCATTTGCTGTTGGTAAGGCAATTTTTTTAGTTGAAAGATCCAATATTTTTTCGTTGCTTGCTGTTAATTTGCTGGTCCATCCCACCGATTCAACCCACGCCTCTTCACCCTCAATACGGATG
>CAIOOC010000506.1 GCA_903859795.1 uncultured Bacteroidia bacterium | reverse complement strand
GGGAAATTGAAGAGGATGGTCCTGTTTTTACAAAATATAAATTTCGTCAGCAAATAAAATACGCGGTAATCGAGCAGCATATTAAACTTTTCCACACACTGAAGCGGATTGATTTTGAACCCGAAATCCTAAACTGGGAAGGTGTTCTCTATCATGAATTCCGTATGGCTCTGCCACTCAGTATGACCGATGGTCAGGTTACTTATGAGGTACCGTTTGGAGTTGTTGAGGTTGGAAAAGATGAAATCCGGGGTGCTGCAGGGGAACGCTATCAGACGGAGTGTAAAAATGTCCATCCACGGGGAATCCAAAACTGGATCAGCTCAAGTAATTCCAGCTTCGGGGTTACCCTGAGTTCTTCAGTTGTTGTCGCCGACTGGATTGATCCTACTGACCAACCGGTGAAAAATCAAATCCTGCAACCAATCCTTCTGGCCTCGCGCAGGAGTTGCCACTGGGAAGGGAATGAATATCTGCAGACCGGTAATCACTCTTTCAGCTTCTCTATGACTTCACACAAACCAGGATGGCAACAAGGCGCTCTATTTGGTCAGGAGTCGAACGAAAAACTTATGCCAGTGCAACCTCTCCATCACTTTGAAAATGCCTCTCTTCCCGAATCGTTGAGCTTTTTCAAAACAGAAGGAACAAATGTAATGGTGTCGACAATAAAAAAGGCAGAAGACAACAATGAGGTTATAATCCGACTTGCTGAAATGGAAGGAAAAGATCAGGATGTCACCCTTGAAAGTTTCAGGGAAATCACCAAAGCAGAACATACCAATCTCATCGAGGCTATTGGGGAACCGATGCTGCCAAAAGGGAAAACCTTACCAATCAAATTGGGGCATCACGCTATTGAGACTATTAAAATTAAATAATGGTTAATTGTTCAATCATTCAGCATTAACCATTAAAGCATTAACCATTAATTCATTAACCATTAATACAATGAACGGATTTGAACGAATCAACGCGGCACTGAAGGGCCAAAAGACAGATAAAACACCTGTCATGCTTCATAACTTTATGATGGCATCCGTTGAGGCAGGTTTTACAATGCATCAATTCAGGGAAAGCCCTCGAAATATGGCAGAAACGTTTATCCGTTCTGTCGAAAAATACGAATTGGATGGAATACTGATCGACATGGACACTGTGACTTTAGCCGGCGCGGTAGGCGTCCCGGTAGATTTCCCGGAACACGAGCCAGCCCGGTCAGCTAAAGGGAACATGGCAGAATTATCTGATATTCTTAAACTTGGGAAGGTACGGGTCGAGGATTACAAATATGCCAATGTTTGGCTTGAGGCAGTTCAGTTGGTTAAAAATCATTTCAGGGATGAAGTGTTTGTTCGGGGTAATTGCGATCAGGCCCCTTTTTCACTGGCCAGCATGATGCGGGGAAGTCAGGAATGGATGCTCGATCTGGTCATTGGTGAACCCGAACTGGTAGAGGAACTTTTGACATATGCCACCGATATCAGTTGCCAGTTTATCAGGTTGATGGCTCAAACCGGATGTCATATGGTATCAAACGGTGACAGCCCTGCCGGGCCTGAAATGATCTCCCCGGATATGTACAGACAATTCGCATTTCCCTATGAAAAGATCCTTGTCGAAGAGGCACATAGGTTAAGCCTCCCCTATACCCTGCATATTTGCGGCAATACAGATACGATCATCGAGGATATGCTCAAAACCGGCTCAGATGCCTTCGAACTTGATTACAAGACTGATGCTCAAAAAGCTCTTGAAATCTTTGGAAATCAAACCTGCTTTATTGGGAATATTGACCCAAGCGGCGTGCTGGCCCTCGGAACACCCGAACTGGTAGAACGAAAAACCATTGAACTGCTGCAGACTTTTGCAAAAAGCAACCGTTTTATACTGAATGCCGGTTGTGCCATACCACCCATGACCCCGGAGAAGAATTTGAGAATGATGATACAGACTGCCCGTGAATTTTAAACTAATTTTCAAAGAACTTTTAATGAGGATAGTCACGTGTATTCTGAGTTTATTTATTCTTGTACTTTATACCCAAGGTCAGCAAACCACAACACCAAGGCAATACATTTGTTATAAATCACCTTCACCGATTACTATTGATGGAAAAGCTGCTGAGAAAAGCTGGGCAAAGGCAGCATGGACCGATGATTTCAGAGATATTATTAGTGATCAGCACCAAATGCCCCGTTTCCGTACACGGGCAAAAATGCTTTGGGATGACCAATACTTTTACGTTTTTGCAGAAATCTATGAGCCACATATCTGGGCAAATCTAAACCAACGGGATACGATCATTTATCTCGATAACGATTTTGAAGTATTCATTGACCCAGATGGCGATACCCACCGGTATTACGAATACGAGATGAATGCCTTAAATACGCAATGGGATCTCCTCCTTACAAAACCTTACCGTGATGGAGGAATTCCGGTAACTTCATGGAACTTTGACCATATGATTTCAGCTGTCCACATCGAAGGGACATTAAATAATCCTTCTGACGTTGATCGATTCTGGTCTGTCGAAATTGCATTTCCTTTGAAATCCATGCTCGATTCATCCGTCGTTATCCCGGTAAAAGACGGTGATCAATGGCGGGTCAACTTCTCAAGAGTTGAGTGGCAAACAACTATTGAGAATGGCCGTTATGTGAAAAATAAAAACAAAGAAACAGGCCGGCCTCTTCCCGAGGACAACTGGGTTTGGTCACCACAGGGAGCCGTTAATATGCATATCCCGGATATGTGGGGGTATGTTCAGTTCTCAGATCTGGTGGCAGGGGAAAGGATCACAAAATTCAGGGTAAACCCTGAAGAGCAAGTAAAGAATGACCTTCGGGCTCTGTACTACATCCAAAGGGAGTATCATTCCACCCATCAAAAATTTGCTGATTCACTAACAAAAATATCTAAAGAGATTCATAATCCCCAAGAACTGAAGTTTAGCCCTGTAATCAAAATAACAACCCACGGTTATGAATCTACAGCTAAATTGCCAGATTCGAATAAGTTATGGCACATTGATGAGTCTGGAAGAATATGGGAGGAAAAAACACCTTAAAAATGTAAAGTAGAAAATGCAAAATGGAGAACGCCAATACAACTATTCTTCATTTTGCATTTACTATTTTGCACTTTGCATCCACTACTTCCCATCCACAATAATCGGCGATCCCTTTTTGCTATCCATAATGATAAGCTTGGCGTTAGGTGATGTAGCTATGGCTTTAATCATCTCATATTGTAACTGCTTATCACTCAGTCCGGTACTCAATATTTTCTGATAATCAGCAATCCCCTGTGCTTCAACCCTTTTCCGTTCTGCTTCCTGTTTTTCCTTTTGCAGGACGAAGGTCATTTTCTGAGCATCCTGTTCCGCATTAATCTTTGACTCGATCGTTGTTTTAACAGAGGCCGGAAGGGTGATATTCCGAACCAATAGTTGCTCAAGTATCAGTCCCCTCGATTTAAAGTCGCTTTCTATGGTTTTGAAGATCCTTGCCTGAAATTCATCCCGCTTGCTTGAAAATAGTGCAACAGCATCATAATAAACAGCATTGTCCCGAATTTTGGTCCGACAGATCGGGCGAACAATTGTATTCCTGTAATCAGTACCAATTTGTTTTAAAATACGCGGCGCTTCACTGGGAATTACTTTATAAAGTACAGTGAGGTCAATGACAACTTCAAGCCCGTCAGCCGACAACACCCTGATAGCGTCATCCCCGGCCTTATCACCTTCGTCGTGAACTCCCGACATTGTATAGTTCTGCGTCCGAACATCAAATGTCACCACCTCAACCAGCGGATTAATCACATTCAGACCGCTTTCTAGAATCGAATTGTCCACTTTCCCGAAAAGCTTCTGCACACCAACCTGACCGGGCTCGATCTGTTTGACTGCTGACATCCCCAACCCTACAATGATCAATAAAAATCCAACTATCCTGATGGCTCCAAGATATTCATTTACAGGGGAATCAGACTTAGACAATAAAAAACCAAATGCAATTACAGCAATTCCAATAAGGACCAGAATCATGATTTTAAAGAATTAAAGGTGCATACTTTGAAAGAATATAATCCCGTAAATATACCAAAAAAATTGCACTATTATGTTAGACGTAAATAATATAAATGATGAAAAAGAGCTACAAGCAAATGGCGGTTGGCAACAAAATGTAGCTAGGTGCAAGCAACAAGTCGCAAGCAGCCAGCAGCCAGTCTCTCCTCATCCCCTCTGTTTGCGGTAATTTGCCGGCGTATAGGAGGTATATTTCTTGAAAATCCGGCAGAAATAGGAATCACTTTTGAAATTTGTCCGTTCTATGATCTGATCCTGCGTCATATCAGTGGTTAATAATAAAAACTGTGCTTTCTCAATCCGCTTCCTGATTATAAATTCACAAGGGGCAATTCCTATGATCATTTTAAAAATCCTTGAAAAGTGATCCTTTGATAAACAGGCAATACCAGCAAGTTGATCTATGCTGATGTCGTGCTGCAGGTTATTCTGAATATAAAGGAGAATTGGTTGAATGTTGTATTTGAGCAAACTGTTAATATCTTGATTTTGAAAAGTCTGAATAAATCTTGAGAAAAGCTGCTTCAGAATTCCAACAGTTTCAAGATGCTGACTGACACTCTTGTAGGCAATTTTTCTATTCAACCACAATTTACTCTGGTATATATTCGGATGATGGTGTGGCAACTGAAGGTCGGGATTGATTTCCAATATCCGTCTGAACAGACTCTGATCGAGGTCACTGGCAATCACTTTATACGTAAATGAAAACAGACTGTAGGCACTTAAACCATTGGGTTGGTCAATATTGAAATGGATATAATAATGACTTAAACCGGAGCCAAAATGATAGGTACAAGAGATGAAGCCCGGAATCAAATATAGATTTCCAGCCTCCAGAACAATTTTTTGGTTTCCTATGATCAAATACCCGCTTCCGGATGTAATAAAATAAATCCGCGAAAATGGACTGATTATATCCTCATATACCGAATCCTGTCCAAAACTTAATAATGCAATATTCTTAAGATGAAAAGTGAATGATTCACCAATCTGCTCCGAAACCATGTGATTTTGAATGAGGGATTTAAACTCTGAAAATCCTGAGATCAGACAAATAATGCTTAACCTGAATCACTTATTTGTGCAATTATTTGACTGAATTGTTCAAGTCAAAGTTAATATAGATGGTTAAGTTTGTATACTAAATCGGGAATTTTAATGCAGTTAATCATATCTGACTGAAATTCAACACACCAATACAAATAACTGAATGAACATAGCTATTCTTTTTGGCATACTCCTGATAGCTGCAGGTGCATTTTCATCGGGTAGTTTTGCCGTACCGTTCGGGAGAATCAACGGATGGAAATGGGAAACTTACTGGATGGTCTTCAGTTTTGGAGCCTATATCTTATTTCCGCTTATCGCCTGTCTTATTTTTGCCCCCGATTTTGTGCCTGTTATCCGAACCAGTGCAACAAAAACCCTTTTAACTGTCTTCGTACTTGGAGCGGTTTACGGTATAGGTAACCTCTCTTTTGGACTTGCGTTAAGGTATCTCGGTTTATCACTGGGTTATGCACTTTCATTAGGGCTAATGCTGGCCATTGGCACACTCATCCCTCCAATGATTGATGGAAGGCTCGATATAATGATGCAGCATCCCGGTGGAATGGAGTTGATCGCAGGTGTATTTGTTGCCTGTGCCGGTATTGCCCTCTCTGCCTGGGCCGGCATCCTGAAGGACAAACATATTTCGAAGGTAAAAAAGCAGGAAGCTATTGGCGAATTTAATCTGATAAAAGGATTGGTGGCGGCCCTGACAGTTGGAATTACAGGGTCTGCAATGTCACTTGGATTTGAACAGGGTC
>CAIOOC010000505.1 GCA_903859795.1 uncultured Bacteroidia bacterium | reverse complement strand
CGCACTCTCCAATATTTGAGAATCCGGCTTGTTTGGCCATATAGGGGATATAGCGGTGCATTTCTCCGTAAACTTCAATACTCTTTACTACCTCAAGTTTGTAGCTCTTCAAACCGCAGTTAAAGTCATGTAGTTTAATTCCTGTAACATAACTGGCGGTTGCATTATAAATCTTACTTGGAAGCGTTTTTGAGAGAGGATCATACCTTTTTTTCTTCCATCCCGAAACCAAATCAAACCCCTGGTCTTTAATCATGCCAAAAAGCTTAGGTATTTCATCAGGGCTGTCCTGGAGGTCGGCGTCCATTGTGATTACTACATCTCCCTTCGCTTCTTCAAAACCGGTATGAAGCGCCGCTGATTTACCATAATTCCTCCTAAACCTGACTCCCTTTAAACATGGATCATCAGTGGATGTCTTTTCAATCCAGTTCCAGGAGCCGTCATTGCTTCCGTCATCAACAAGGATTATTTCGTAAGAATACCTGTTGGCGACCATAACCTTTGTGATCCATTGATGCAACTCTGGTAATGAGTCTACTTCATTATAAAGTGGGATGATAACTGAAATATCCATTTGAGAATTTTTAGTACAATCACTATTCAACCCCATGGAAAGGATTAGTTGACTGTCTCTTAAAGAAAATTGCGAGGATCAGCGAGAAAACAAAACCATTCATCGAAATTGAAAAGATTATCCCTAACGAATAGGTCAGCGGAGTCAATATCTTTCTGTACAACGGCATAAATGTATCAGTCTGGGTTTCAGACATCCCACTTCGGATAAATTGTTCTTCAAGAAAGGATAAAAACTTATCAATAAGAGCCTTATCAATAATCTTAAATAAGACAAAAGTGAAAAAAGCAAGTATCAGCGATGCAAAGAGTGAGGTAAGGGTCCCAATTCCAAGGGCTTTCCCGTAGGTAACTCCTTCTTCCAGATGAGTCTCTCTGTAAGTCCGCATTACAAGGGCGATCCCCGCAATAATGATCGCATAAGAGATATAACCTGAGGCAATAGAAAAAGGAACATTCATCACATAGAAAATAACTGCATTTAAAACGAGTGCCAAACCCATATAAAGACCGTAAGTCATGGCCAGATGAGAAACTGTATTATTCTGATTTTCCATTATTGTATTAGTTTTGATACAAACATATAACAAATATTGCTGATTTTCATCAAACGGGATGACTAAAAACGAGCTGGTGAAAATAGTTTCAATTTATAAAATATTGATATCAAATCGGTTAATTTTTATTCTCAAAAAAAAGGTCTCTAAATTTTCATTTTATTTGGTACCAAAGGTTTTTTTCATACTTTTGCGCCGGGTAAGTCCTGCACGATCAGCTCCTGTTGAACCCCCCCAGGGCCGGAAGGCAGCAAGGGTAAATGGTCGTAGCGGTGCGATGTAGGTAGCTTACCCACTTGCCGAATTAGCTCAGTTGGCCAGAGCACGTGATTTGTAATCTCGGGGTCGTCAGTTCGAATCTGACATTCGGCTCATCAAGTTCTTAACGTAAATAAGTCCGAGCGCGTCTCAAAGGCGCACCCGGACTTATTTTTGAAATCCATTTAAATATTTCGGGGAGATACCAAAGCGGCCAACTGGGGCAGACTGTAAATCTGCTGGCGTATGCCTTCGTAGGTTCGAATCCTGCTCTCCCCACATCTTTAACCAATGATTTAAATTATAAAAGCGGGAGTAGCTCAGTTGATAGAGCATTAGCCTTCCAAGCTGAGGGTCGCGGGTTTGAGTCCCGTCTCCCGCTCTAAGGTTAAGTCCGGGTTCGACTTTGAGTCGCGCCCGGACTTACTTAATTAGATCAAGCCCAAACTCCTGAATTCTGCTCATGTTTATTAACTTCCCGTTTCGGATGCCAATAAGATCTGAATAGGAGGAAAACTCCCAATCTTCAGCCCTTTTAACCAAACCATCCTTAACAGGGTTATTAAGAATATAATTGAAACAAACATTCGGATATTCCTTTTCCGGAGTATCAACAATAAATTGGGTTATTCCCTTCTCTGTAATCCAGTTGGGTGATATGCCTGTTACATCAGTTACACAAACAGCTTTTGTTTCGCAACGGAAAAGTGAACCGGTCCAATTTTGCTGCTTATTAATTGCCCGGGTATAAGAGGCGAGCATTATTCCGAGGGATTGATTGAAACTCATCAATCGATTAGTCCGAGTGCGTTGAATAGTCCGAGTGCGACTTAGAGTCGCGCCCGGACTAACCTCAACCTCAACATGATTTACATATACCATCAAATGAAAATGGTTTGGCATTAAACACCATGCCAGAATATCAGCAAAAGGCAAAACATGGACCCTGATTTTCTGAAGGAAAAAGATGTAGTTCCCGTTTAAGAAAAATTTTTTGCCTGTGATTCCCTTGGTTGAAAATGTGAAATAAATGGCCAGTGTCGAATTGCATATAGTCTATTTTTTAAGGGAACCTTAGGCCTCAAAGAGTCCGGGCGCGACTTGAACTCGCACGCGGACTTTATGGCAATATAAATATACAAAAAAAGCGCCCAAATTGGACGCTTTTTCTCGGAGTTTAACGAGCCCGGGTTCGAATTAGACACGCGCCAGGACTTGCAACTTTAGTCCGAGTGCGACTTTGAGTCGCGCCCGGACTAAATTATTATTCCTCTTTTGCAGCAGGCAATTCCCAGCTTTGTGAAGCCATCCGCTGATAAGAACGGTATCTCCATTTAGCATTCTCCTCAGCTGCCAAAAACAGCTCATGCGCCTCGGCCGGGAAAGATTTCTTCAAGGCTGTATATCGAACCTCGCCATTGAGATAATCCTGGAACTTACTCCAGTCAGGCTCTTTCGAATCGAGCTGGAAAGGATTCTTTCCTTCAGCTTCCAATTGCGGATTGAAGCGGTATAGGTGCCAGTAACCACATTCAACGGCCAGTTTCTCCTCTTCCTGTGTGCGTCCCATTGAACGTAATCCATGAGCAATACAAGGTGCATATGCAATTACAATTGATGGTCCGGGGTATGCTTCGGCTTCCCTCATGGTTTTAAGAACCTGGGAATTGCTGGCACCCATCGAAACCTGTGCCACATAAATGTAACCGTAGGTCATCGAAATCGCACCGAGGTCCTTTTTCCGGATCCTTTTCCCGGAAGCTGCAAATTTAGCCACTGCTCCAACCGGGGTTGACTTGGAAGCCTGACCACCAGTATTGGAATATACCTCAGTATCCAAAACAAGAACATTGATGTCTTTCCCGGATGCAAGCACATGATCGAGACCTCCATAACCAATATCGTAAGCCCATCCGTCTCCGCCAAAGATCCAGATCGATTTCTTAATCAGGTACTGACTCAGAGAGAGAATCTCCTTCGCATAGGTTGCATCATTTCCCTGAAGAACCGACAGAACACTCTTCGTTGCGGCTTCAGATGCTGCAGCATTATCGCGACCCTCTATCCATTCATTAAAGGCTGCTTTTTCATTTTCGGAAACACCTGCTTCAATTGCAGAAAGCATGACCGATTTGATCCTGTCGCGACTTGCAGCAACACCTTCAGACATTCCGAAACCATATTCTGCGTTATCTTCGAAGAGCGAATTTGCCCAGGCAGGACCATTCCCCGATTGATCGTTTGTACAATAAGATGTTGATGGAGCAGATCCGCCATAAATTGAAGAACACCCTGTAGCATTTGCAACCATCATTCGCTCTCCAAACAGCTGAGTGATTAATTTAATATAAGGTGTCTCACCACAACCGGCACAAGCACCTGAGAATTCAAATAATGGCTGGGCAAACTGCGTATTCTTGATTGTTTTATCCTTTTCGACAATCTTATCCTTGTAAGTAACATTAGCAGCAAAATGATCCCATCGGGCAATCTCAGCACTTTGAGATTCAATCGGTTTCATCACCAATGACTTTTCTTTTGAAGGACAAACATCGGCACAGTTACCGCAACCTGTACAATCGAGAGGCGCGATCTGAATTCGGAATTGATGGCCTGCAAATTGTTTACCGTTTGGTTTGATTGTCGCAGTTCCTTCGGGTAAAGCGGCTAATTCTTTATCGTCAATCAGGAACGGACGAATAGCAGCGTGAGGGCAGACATATGAACACTGGTTACACTGGATGCAATTCTCAGGCATCCATTCGGGTACATCAACAGCAATCCCCCGTTTCTCAAAGGCTGTAGTACCTGCTGTAAATGTTCCGTCTTCCCGTCCGTTGAAGGTTGAAACCGGCAGGTCATCCCCTTTCTGGGCATTGATCACATCAACAACATTTTTGATAAAATCAGGGCGCGTGTTGGTCGATTCATCTGCTCCAACGTTAATTTTTGCCCATTCGGCCGGAACATTAATCTTCTGAACATTGTTACCACCGGCATCAACAGCGGCAAAGTTCATCTTGACAATAGTTTCCCCCTTCATACCATACGATTTTACAATCGCCTTTTTCATATGCTCCTGTGCAAGTTCATAAGGAATAACATTGGTAATTTTGAAGAAGGCCGCCTGCATAATTGTGTTGGTACGACCGCCAAGACCAAGATCGGCGGCGAGCTTTGTACCATTAATTGTATAGAAGTTAATCTCTTTCTCGGCCAAATATTTTTTCATTCCGTCAGGAAGTCTGAGTTTTACCTCTTCCTCTTCCCATATTGTATTAAGAAGGAATGAGCCACCTTTCTTCAAACCTTTTAAAACATCATAAAGGTTTACATAAGCCTGAACATGGCAAGCCACAAAGTCAGGTGTAGTGATCAAATATGTTGACCGGATATGACTATCCCCAAAGCGAAGATGTGAGGCCGTAAAACCACCCGATTTCTTTGAATCGTAAGCGAAATAAGCCTGGCAATATTTGTCTGTAGCTGTTCCGATGATCTTAATCGAATTTTTATTCGCACCTACAGTTCCGTCAGAGCCAAGGCCATAAAATTTTGCTTCGTAGATATCCTCAGAAGAGACCTTCACTTCAGGAATTAATGGAAGTGAGTGGAAAGTGACATCATCTTCGATACCGATAGTGAAATTGTTTTTAGGCTCGTTCATCTCCAGGTTCTTGTAAACCGCAATAATCTGGGAAGGAGTAACATCCTTAGATCCCAGTCCGTAACGTCCACCGACAATACTCGGAGCATTTGGACTGTCGTAGAATGCATCGCGCAAATCAAGATATAACGGTTCCCCGTTTGCTCCCGGTTCTTTCGTCCTGTCAAGAACTGCAATTCTTTTAACAGATGACGGCATTACATTGAACAGATATTTAATTGAGAACGGACGGTAAAGATGGACACTGACCAATCCGTAATTCTTCCCCTGAGCGTTCAGATAATCGATAGTTTCCTTGATTGTTTCCGTTACTGAACCCATTGCCACGATAATATTTTCGGCATCGGGTGCACCATAATAGGTAAATGGGTGATATTCTCTTCCAGTGATTTTGGTAATCTCCTGCATATACGATTCAACCATGTCAGGCACTGCATCATAATACTTATTTCCGGCCTCACGAGCCTGGAAGAAAATATCAGGATTCTGTGCCGTCCCGCGAGTAACAGGGTGTTCGGGGTTTAGGGCACGGTTTCTGAAGGACTGAAGAGCTTCGAGATCAAGCAGGGCCGAAAGATCATCCTGATGAATCACTTCGATTTTCTGCACCTCATGAGAAGTGCGGAACCCATCGAAAAAATTCATAAATGGAACACGACTTTTGATTGTGGTGAGGTGGGCCACACCACTCAGGTCCATAACCTCCTGGACAGAACCGGATGCAAGCATCGCAAATCCGGTCTGGCGGCATGAAAGAACATCACTGTGATCACCAAAAATGGAAAGTGCGTGGCTGGCTAAAGCACGGGCGCTCACATGAAAAACAGTTGGCAACAATTCACCTGCAATTTTATACATGTTAGGAATCATCAACAATAATCCTTGCGATGCTGTATAGGTCGTTGTGAGTGATCCTGACTGCAAGGCTCCGTGAACTGCTCCGGCTGCACCACCTTCACTTTGCATTTCAGCAAGACGTACCGGCTGGCCAAAAATATTCTTGCGGCCGTTGGCAGCCCATTCATCAACTACCTCTGCCATAGTTGAGGAGGGGGTAATAGGATAAATACAGGCTACCTCGCTGAACATATAACTAATGTAAGAGGCAGCGTAGTTCCCGTCACAGGTAATAAATTTTTTTTCTTTTGCCATTTTGATTTAATTTTTATTCAATATGAAATTCGTATACTACTAAATTATAGTTCTTTAATACAGAAAGCCAAAAAGCCAAAGCGGAATTATATTCCCGTCTCCTATTTCGATCATATCTGCAGCAGCAAATTTGTTCTCCCCGTCCACCTGGGTATATTTTCCTCCAACACAAAATTCAAATTGATCATTTACCTTGAAATCACAATTGGATGAACTTGAAACCTTCTGCTTATAAGCCAGTTGATTGTAAAAAAAAGTCAGTCTCAAATTCCTGTTGTTTATATTATCGGGAGCAATGATATGCAACAAATTGGTATTCTGAAGATAAACCAGATCAGGTTTTTGGAGTTGTCCGTTGGTGTTATTCGAAAAAAGCAAATTGATAAGCCGGGCATTCTTCAAATAGTGCAGGTAATTTATTACTGTTGCCCTTGAAGTCTCAATCTCAGCACTGATCTTGCTTACATTCGGAGATAAGGGCATCTGTCCCCCTATCAGTTGAAGTAATTTTCGCAGTTTGGGCAAATACTTTAATTCTATCTGGTTGAGATAAGTCACATCAATCTCAAGGGCCAGATTAACATGACGAAGCAGACTTTCTCTGTAAAACTCAGGATTTTTGATAAAATAGGGATAGAATCCACTTTTCAGATATTCGGGAAAATAAGCCAGAGGACGTACTT
>CAIOOC010000504.1 GCA_903859795.1 uncultured Bacteroidia bacterium | reverse complement strand
CCGATTGTTTCTCCTTTTACATATACTGAATTTTCAATAGGTTCTATCTGATATTCAGCATGATCTCCAATGAATATTTCGCTTTTTATTTCGTTCTTCCGGGGGAAAATGCACTCCCAGGTTTTCCCTCCGTCCCTTGACCTGTTTAAAGTGGCAGTGCCTGCATAAATAGTGGTGGAATCATTTGGGTCGAATGCATAACAGGTTGCTCCTCCTGTAAAGTTAATTTGCCTGTATGAAATGCCACCGTTATATGTCAGGTAGGTACCTGTCATATCACACCTAACCAGGAATTTATCGGGTGTATGATATGAGAAAGTGGGAATAAATGTTGAGCCACCGCCACCAGGGCCCATCTTTTCCCATTGGGTTTGGGAACTTTCCTGCTTAACAGCGGTTGTGCAGGATTGAATTGTCAGGGCAACAGCAATTATCCAGCATAAATATACTGGCAATGCTATCAGTATCAATTTTTTGTTATCTCTGTTTATCATCGTTTGACAATTCTTTTTCTGATTATATTGGCGCTATTACCTGTTGAGGGCCAGTTTCCCAGGATATTTTTCAAAAGAATTAAACTTTTATCGTAAGCATACCAATTGCGAATCGGAGTGTTATAAGGGCTGAAAGATGATTTAAAAAAGACCGGAGAGCCTCCTGAATATGAGGCAGTCCAGTCTTTTTAAAGCTATTAATCGCCAATTAATAGCCAGGATTATTCCCTATGAATTTAGCATCCAATGGCGGAATTGGTAATAAATAGTCGGTTTCTTTGTAATCATTAGCGTCATCAGGCAGATTTACCTCTTTTAAAATCTTTTTTCTGAGTACATCAAAATACCTGTCAAATTCGAAGCAGAGTTCGTAATCTCTTTCAGCTATAACTTTTTGATCAAAGGTCTCTTTGGACATTGAAAGTGTAGCCAAAGGTTCTGTTCCCGGAATGGAAGTTTTGGGAACTTCAGTTACTGAAGGGGTGTTTGCCCTGTCGATAATGGTGTTTATCCGGTCGACTGCCAATTGAGTCGGGCCATTACCTGCCATATTTGCAGCTTCCGCATACATTAAATATACATCAGCCAATCTTAATATAGGCATAATAACACCGTTATTTCCTGCATCAGTGAGTTGTTGGTCAACAGTGAGATTCGGCCAGCAACGTTTACCATTCCAGGGTATTCCTGAACCTGAGTTGGGATAGTCAACCCAATCTCCGCCAATATTATACAAATCAACCGGCCAGTCTGTAAGCAAATAGATATGTTTTCGGGGTTGTTCAGGGTAACTTTCTGCCCAAAGTGCTTTTGTGGCACCATCGCCCCAACCTCCCCATTCATCAGGAGCATTATCGACACCTGGAAGAGATGGATATTGCTCAGAAGACTGCCATGCAAACATTACCTCGCTGTTGTTTGTATTAGAGGTTTTGAAAATGTCTGTTACACTTGGGAGCAATGAGTAGGGACTGTTTTTAATAACGTCATCCGCCATATCGCGTGCCTTGGCATAGTTTGCTGTCTCGTTTAAAGGAGCAGTTGCTCTGGTTAAATAGACCTTTGCAAGTAATCCTTTTGCGGTCCATTTGTTGGGCTTTCCTGGAGTTGAAGGATCGCGGTCGTACATATTGGCAGCGGCAAAAACAAGATCTGCCTCTATTTTATCATATACAGCAGCGATTTCAAGGCGTGATTCTTTTGTTAAAGGTGTTGTAACAACATCAGGGGTATCCTCGTCGATAAATGGGATCTTGCCATATAGTCTTACCAGGAAGAAATAGTTAAAAGCCCTAAGAAATCTAGCTTGTCCGGTAATATCAGCCACCAAATCTGCAGAGTATGATTTCAGGCTGCCACCTTTAATCGCTTTTAAAACAGGATTTATATTGCTGATTGATTTATAATGCCATTGCCAGAATTGATTCATTGTAGAGACAGAATAGCCTAATCCGGTTCCAGGCCATGCGTTCTGACCATTAGGGAAAAATCCGTCGCTGCCGTAACCTCCCCAGGTGGAAAACAAACCGTTCATTGATCCTACAAAAGCTGATTGACATTGGTCTGGGGTTTGATAAAAACTGGCCGGGGTTAATTTGCCTTCGGGTGCTTCAGTTAGTTTCTGGCACGATGTACCCGCTAGTATTAAAAGCAATATTACAGAGCTTTTAAATAGATTGATTTTATACCTTTTCATATTATTTAAATTAAAAAGTTACATTAATACCGCAAATAATTGTCTTGGCAGTCGGGTAATTACTTAAATCAATACCCAGACCTCCGGCCCTGACTCTGGAGCCTCTGTTAAACGAACTTACTTCAGGATCGTATCCTGAATAGTTCGTAATAGTGATCAGATTTGCTCCAGTAACATACACAGACAGTTTTGATAAATGAATTCGTGCCAATAAAGGTGCGGGCAGATTGTAGGTAAGGGTAACATTTTTCAGGCGTGCATATGATCCATCTTCCACCCAGCGGCTTGAACGGGTATCATTTCCTATTCCGGTAACTTTGCTAGGATGTCCGGCAAGTTGTGTATTTCTTGTCTGGGTCGTTGTAAATGCCGGAACATTGGTATTTTGTTTGTCAGGAGTCCACCTGTTGTTCAGATTTGAACTTGTTCCGTTAAGCGGATTTTCTGTTTTGATTCTTACTGCATTAAAAATGTCATTCCCCTGACTCCCCTGAATCAGGAATGAAAGATCGAAATTTTTATAGGTTAAATTGTTCGACCAACCCCATATGTAATCAGGACTTGCATCGCCAATTACCTGATTTCCATCGCCGGCCTTTGTAATTTTGCCATCACCATTGACATCTAACCAATGGGCATCTCCTGGTAATTGTCCGAATGCCAATGCGTCTGCCCGCTGAGCTTCGCTCCAGGTACCCAGATAGGTATATCCCTCCATCTCTTCAACAGGACGTCCTACCGTTAAATTCTTAAGTGACCATGCTCCATTCTTCCATATATTATATCCGCCTCCTGTATTGGTAATTATAGGAAGTTTAGGAGACCCATCTGCAAGTGCAAGAACTTTACTTCTGTTGAAGGAGATATTGGCATTTGTAGTCCACTTAAAATCACCAACAGATACGGGAGTACCTCCAACAGTGATTTCAAGACCTT
>CAIOOC010000503.1 GCA_903859795.1 uncultured Bacteroidia bacterium | reverse complement strand
TAAAAGCGAAACAGTATGGAAAATCAATTAAAACTATTGAACTCTTTAGCCAGACAAATAAAAGCTGAGAAAAAGGACAGAAAGACTATTGTTGAAACTCTTAGGTCAGCCAAAATCTTAACAAAAACTGAAAACTTCACAAGTAATTACAGTAATTTAAGAAAAGTAGTTCATGTAAAATAATGTATCGTAGTCGGCCTAATTTAATGTTAGAGGAATATTTACTGAAGGTGGTCCAGCTTATGAAGGTGCAGGAATACAATCAAAAAATCACATTCAAATATGTGTAAGAAACCTAAATTGTATTAAAGGATTTTTTTTACCCCGAAAGAAAATTAGATTTCCACAATAACCCAATTGCAAGCTGATATTCCATATTGAAAGCTATTGTTCTTGGGCAGCTTATCTCACAGATCCATAAGATACCTAAGAATATGCGTCAGTAGGTTTAAAAGACAAACGATTTCTTCCGTAATTTTTCTTATTAAAGAACGGTTAGTCACAGAATCAAGCATGGATCCCAAAGAGTACTATAAAACATGCATCTTCCCATACAAAGGGGAACTTGAGCAATGGTATTCTAATAACCAAATAAAAAAAGCTTCAAAATTACTTTTTCTCATTCATTTGTTGTAAATTAGGATAATTCTTATTGTTTTTTGATTTACTAATTAAAAAAAATCAATGATGAGTAATTCTGAAGCCAGCCATTCTGGCAATCTTAAAAAATTTGATCAGCTGATCAGTGTAATTAAAGGATATGGCGATATGTACAACCCTGCCAATCCGCTATTCAAAACTCCTGCCCTTGAGGCCAAGTCCGCATCTGCCCATTCGTCGATCACAATGATGAATGCAGCCTTTTCTGTTTACCGCGTAGCCATCGAACGGCGCACAGTTACGTATAAACCACTGTTAAAACTGGTAAATCGCATTTTCAATTTTCTAAAATCCTCCCAGACTACCGATGTAATGGATCAGGAGATCCTGGCCATTATTCGTAAACTTAGAGGTGCCAGGGCAGGGAAAAAATTACCAATCCAGTCACCCGCAGAAGTTACCGAAGTACCGGTTCAGATCTCTATTTCACAGATGAGTTATAACGAACGACTCTCTAATTTCGAAAAACTGATCAGTCAGCTCGAACTAATTCCGGAATATATTCCCAATGAGCCCGATTTAACCATAACGGCACTCAAAGATTATTACAATGCCATGGATAATGCCAACAAGGTCGTCTTAAAAGCAGAAAATGACCTGTCAAACGGCCGTATGGCTCGCAATACAGAGTTCTACGCCCCTACAACAGGCCTTACAGAAATAGGCAAAGGAGATAAACTTTACATCAAGGCAGTATTTGGCGCCAATTCACCACAATATAACCAGGTCGCCGGTATCGGCTTCGTTACCTATAAAAATTAATCCAAACACCACTGTCAGTTGTGATAGTAACACCCGCTGTGGAACTATCACAACTGTCTTGTAAGGCTCAACAAATAACTTTAACCATACACCGTTTTACTTCTGAGCTTCACCATTTTGCTTTTATAAAACAATCTTTCACTTCAAAGCCTGAAAAACATAAATAATAGGTTCAACGTTTTACTTCACAGCATTAACGATTTGCTTTTGAGTAGTAACATTTTACTTTCAAGCCTGAAAAATTAGCTTTTGAACATTAATTTTTAACTTTGAGGATAGCCTAAACGACAATTTGTAGTCCTGAAAAAGATTTACAGAAAAAGTAAATAAAAACAGGATTAGTCAACTTCAATCCAGCCAAATTTTCAATTTCGAAAAGCCCTGAAGGGGATTAATATAAATAACCCCGGGTAAGTGAGCCCCGGATAATATCATGATTAAAAATCAATTTTTCCGGGCGAACGCCACCCGGGGTTGAGGGAACCGACAGTAAGACCGTCCGCGCTTCAAAGCCCGCAAATGATTGTCCCCATTTTTCGGACGGAACGGCACTTCACCTAATAAAAGCGCTAAATCGGGCTTTCGATATCAATTCGAAAAACCTATTGATCCTACATGCTCTTTTCAACTTTTGCTCATGCGGCGAAACCCTGTCGGATTTCCAATTAACAGTAAGCATCCGGTCAGGTACATATTGACCGTCTAATTTATTCTAACAATTTTGCACGATCGTTGGAATTCAGTTGGAATAAACCGGGTTCTTTGAAATTAATTGGAAAAAGTTGACATTGATTGGATCTGCCGAAGGAATTTCAGATAGTTTCCAGTTCTTTTGGAAATTTCTGGAATTTATTAGACGCTTTCCAGTTATGAGGGAGCAGTTCAGCAAGATCCTTACTGTAATCCTGATTGTATTGCGGTATCCGGGTCAGCACATCGGTCAACCATTCCCGCGGGTTCACATCGGCTGCTTTGCAACAGCCAAAGAGGGAGTACATGATTGCCATATTTTCGGCTGCATCGTGGTTGCCACAAAACAGGTAGTTCTTTCTACCCAATGCTAATGGCCTAATATCATTCTCGATGACATTGTTATCTATCCTGTAACGACCATCAAGGTGATATCTTGTCAGTCTGTGGAACAAAGAGTAAGTATATCGAAGTGCTTTGTACATTCTTCCACCGGGTATTGTTTTTGGAAAGTAGCCATAAATCCATTTTTCAAACGCACACAAGATGGGATAGGCCAGTCGGCTGCGAAGTTCTGCACGCTGATCCGCATCGAGGCCCTGTTCATCTGCCATGGTCTCGACACGATAGACCAGGCCAATCTGTTCAAGTGCATATTCTGCCCCGGCTTTGTCCTCTTTCAAAGCCTCGTTGAATTTGCGCCTGGCATGTGCCCAGCAACCCAGCAGCAATACTCCTTTCTTTTTTTCGTAAATCGAATAAGCTTCATAACCATCGGTCTGGACCGCCCCCTGGAAATCCTTCAGCAGGTCGATCACCACTTTCTGTGCCCGTGAACCTTGGTCGTAATGGAAAAACATCAGTTTGTCCGTTACCGAACGCACGACCCAAAGATATGCCTTAACCGCTCTGTGCTTCTCATCATTGATTACCGGCACCGTGCTCTCATCAACCTGAATGTAGTCCGATTGCAAAACCAGTTCCCGAAGACGGTAATACAATGCCCTGAGCAAGTCACTACCTCCGGCGAACCAATCATTTACCGTTGATGTCGGTATGGAGACCCCGGCAAGTTTAAAAATGCTGATTTGCCGGTGAAAAGGCATATGGTATAAGTATTTGCCCATCAACAGTTCTGCCAGCAGGCTTGGGTCGGCATAACTGCGCGGAATAGGTAAAAAAGGCATCTGTGCTATCTTTACCACCTTCTGCTGTGGCTCCTTCTGGTTTGTCTCCTGTAATTTCTGTAGTTCCTTACTCAATACATACTTCGGACGGATGATACGGCGAACAAACAGCTCACCAGGCACGAATGCAAGTATTTCTGTAATCTCTTCCCCGATGCGGATCCAGTTTTCACCGATCCCCTCTGGTTCAATCACTTCATCCTCACGGCGAAGATGTTCAGGAAGAGGCATACGAACAGGCTGATTTTTAATCTTTTCCGGTTTTTTGCGCTCGTATGTGATGATCTCTTTTGCGGCCTGGGTTACAATCTCTTCTTCCGGCAAAGCATCAAGACCGTCAAAATCGATCTTTCTCTGGGCCGGATCCTGTGGAATGAACTTCTCGCTGGTAGGTTTCCAGAACTTGCGACGGTACCAGGAAAGCTGATCGGTAAGCTTTTTGATCCGATCGTCTTTCTCTTTGATCCGATCGTCTTTCTCTTTGATAACACCTTCATAGTGGGTATTCTTATTCTCTGCACGTTCAAGGGCACCATTGTCAATCTGCCGGAGCCTTGATACTTCCTGGTAGAGAAGATCGCGCTCCTGAAGTAAGGCCTCGATTAAATGATCTTTTTGGTTTGTCTTATTATCCACAGTTGGTTTCCGTTTTCACGGTTTGAAGATAATAAAAAGAGTTGGAACTGCAAAGAAAATAGTTGGTTAATTATCAGATTGATTGAATTTTATTGATATTTTTTAAGTTTTTTTTGTCTTGGTTTTACGCTTTGTACCATCACCATCAGATCTTCCCATCGAAGGGTGAGCGAGACGGTATTTTCGTCAAAACCGGGCAATCTGAACCGGCCTGAATCGAGTTTTTTATGGTAGATAACCAGTCCGGCGTATTCCATGTGCAGAATCTTCATGATGGTCTGGTTGCGGTTTACAAATATAAAGACCCCGCCACCAAGGACATTCTGATTCATTGACGATGTCACAATACCGCTGAGGGTATAAAAACTTTTTCGCATATCCACTGCTAGAGGATACAGATAATATTTATGTGAACCGTTCAGGTGGAACATGACCTTAACCAAAAAGTGTGACAAGGTTACGGATATGTTCAAGATCGTGAACATTTTTTATCCTGAGCCTTGTGCCGTTGGGATAGATCAGTTCCAGGAGAAAATCATCATCGGATCCGGCTTGATTGTTTTGCTCTCTGGGGAAGTTCTTTAGTCGCTCTTTGACCGGAGCTGGAGCAGGTTTAACCAGTAACGGGATAAAATTTACAGCTTTTTCCTTCCTGATCTTTTTGCGCCAACAATAAAAGCTGGACTTCGCAATACCTTCATTGGCACAGAAGTCAGTAATAGTAAGACCTGTCTCTTCTTGTCTCTGGATGAGATCCCGGATTTTTGCATCATTAATCATTTGTCAGTGTTTTGGCCGAAAATTAATCAGACCAAACAACAGAAGAAAGATGTATCAGACCGGATGCTTACAATTAACACCCTACCGCGCCGCCTTTCCAAACTGTGGTTATCTCCAACACCGGGTTGCACCCGGCGTTATTCACGGAACACCCCGCCGGGGTGATAAAAAGTACAGTCCGGATCGGATAGGCTATTGCTTATAATCAAACCGGGATTAACCAAC
>CAIOOC010000502.1 GCA_903859795.1 uncultured Bacteroidia bacterium | reverse complement strand
GTATTGCAGGTTGGACGGAAAAAACTGCTGCAGATAAGCGGAATTCTTATCTCGTCCGGGCTATTAATCTCGGTTCTTTTCCCCTATTTAATCCCTTCAACAATTGCCTTTATGCTGGTAGGATTGGGTGTATCAAGCATTGTTCCGTCTGTTTACAGTGCGGCGGGAAGGCATAAAACAATTGCCCCGGGAATTGCCCTCGCAACCGTTTCAAGTGTGAGTTATCTTGGTTTTCTCATGGGGCCACCCCTGATCGGATATATCTCTGCAGCAGCCGGGTTACGCTATTCATTTGCGGTAATCGGGATCTTCGGCTTTTGCATTACACTTTTGGTTTCGAAGATTAAGGCGATGCACTAATCAATTAATGCAGAAGACTAAAAACCTGCACAGTTGTATTTGAACTCAATTTGTAATTGATTATATTTGTAAAAAACAAACTTATGCTATCCGTAAAAGGTATATATGATGGGAAATCTGTTAAGATTACAGATCGAATCACTGAAAGTAAGCAATTTAAAGTGGTGGTTACTTTTATTGAGGAGTTGCCGGATGACGCAATACGGGATTTTTCAGCTCAAACATCTGGATTAGAATTCTGGGAGAATTCTAATGAAGATATTTACCAGGATTATCTAAAAGCAGAAACCATTGAGAAATGAAAATCGGAGAAATAATACTAATTCCATTTCCATTTACTGAACTAACAAATATAAAAGTCCGGCCGGCAGTAATAATAACTGAGACCAAGGATAAATACAAAGACCTCGTAGTTTCTGCCATAAGTTCCATTGTTCCTTCTGAAATCTCAAACCGTGAAATACTATTATTACCTGACAATACGAATAATTTAAGGGCAGAATCCGTGATCAAAGTTGATCGAATTGTCACCCTTAAAAGAAAAGATAAAATTGCTGATTTGGGTAAACTTTCTAATAAAGAATTAATAGAATTTAAGGCCATCTTAATTGAGATGCTTAAATGAATAAGTAATGATCGGATAAAAGAGGCTATAACTCTATATCTTGAAGAAATCAGAAGATTTAAAACGACAAAAAGGAAGTCACAAGTTCTTCCGGCATACAGACGTAAGAACAACCATTATTCCAGATCATGGAGGAGAACAAATAGATCGTCCGGAAAATTTTACAAAACCTGTAAATTCATCGGACTAAAAGTAAATTAATCTTCAAAAAAAACATCAATATTTCATCTGGCCTTAAGTTTTTTTATGTTTTTTTGAATATGAGGTAATTTAATTTTACTTTTACAATCTCATGCATCCAAATTATTATTTCTGTTTTTGCCTAACTTAAATTTGTGACTAATGGGGTATAAATTTAACCGGGTTTTCAAACTTCCTCAAAAAATAGCAAAACTACTTAAAAGAAAGGAAGTCATCAGGCAGAAAGAGGAGTTGGATCGACTACTCAAAATTGCGGGCCAGCTTCCCGGTGTCATTTACCAATATCGTTTATATCCCGACGGAAGTTCCTGTTTCCCCTTCGCCAGTGATGCCATCAAAGATATCTAGCGGGTCACTCCTGATGAGGTTCACGAAAGTGCATCAAAGATTATAGAGATTATCCATCCCGATGATTATGAAAGTGTTGTTGGTACCATCCAGGCATCTGCCAGGAATCTCACTCCCTGGTAACATGAGTACCGGGTAAAGTTTTCAGATACGACAATCCGCACACTCTATGGTAACGCCTTGCCGCAACTGGAAGAGGATGGATCAGTGCTCTGGCATGGATTTATTACCGATATTACCGAACGCAAACACGCGGAAGATCAGTTACGGATCAAAGAGGAGCGATATCGGTTGTTGGCTGAAAATTCCAGAGATGTCATCTGGACAATGAATCTAGACGGCACAATTACCTATATCAGCCCTTCGGTAGAGCATCTGCGTGGCAGGGTGGAAGAGGCAAAAATCAACCACTTGATGAGATACTGACACCTGACTCTTAAGTATTAAGTGTTGACTACGTTCAGAGATTATATGCTGCCTTCTTGGCTGGCATGGAACTTCCAGATTTCCGGGGAGAACTCGAGTATTATTGCAAAGACGGATCTACATTATGGACCGAGTGTCTGACATATCCCGTATTAGGAAGTGACGGCAATTCATTAACTATGCTTGGCGTTACACGTGATATAACCGACCGCAAAAAGGCAGAGGATGTCCTCCGAAAGAGTAAAGAGAATTTCAAGGCAATTGCGAACTACACTGCAAGTTGGGAAGCATGGTTTAATCCGGATGGAAAACTAATCTGGATGAACCCCTAATCGTTAAAGCTGACCGGATACTCGCCAGCGGATTTTATGGCTGCAGATGACTTTTTGGCGATGTTCGCCCATCCTGATGACCTAGAAATGGTTACAAATAATTTTATAGGGGCAATGCATGAGAGCAGCGGAGATAATGTGGAGGTCCGAGTGCTTCGAAAAGATGGCTCAGATTTCCGCGCAGCTATTTCATGGCAACAAATGCTCGATTCAAACGGTAACTCAATTGGATTCAGGACGAGCGCTCACGATATAAGTGAACTAAAGAAGGTGGAAAATGCCTTACTGGAAACTGAAAAAAGGTACCGCCTTTTGATTGAAACTGCAAGTGAAGGAATTTTTGTAGCCTAGGATGGCATATTCAAATTTGTTAATCCGATAATGTTGGATCTGTTTGGTTATCCAGCTGAAGAGATCCTGACAATCCCGTTCCTGGAGTTTGTCTATCCTGATGACAGGTAACGGATAAGGAATAACCATCTTAAGCGGTTGAAAGGTGAACCCGTCGAATCGAGGTATTATTTTTCGAATAGATGCCTGTAATGGATGGTTATGAGGCAACCCGCCAGATCCGCTTGTTTAATAAGGAAGTGGTTATTCTTGCACAAACAACCTTTGCTTTACATTCCGATCGCGATAAGGCAATCGCAGCAGGATGTAATGATTATAATGCAAAACCACTGAGTAAAGATTCGCTGATTGAGATAATCAAAAAGAAATTGTAAGGAAGGATCTGCTTTGGAAAGTGACCAGTTCAGTGTTTTCGTAGTAAACTGGTGACTTATTCAAAATCAACAACAGGTCATCTGCTCACTACTTTTCAATGTGATAAATTCTCCCTTAAGGCTTCGGATATATATTTATTTATTGAAATCCCCCGCATCTTTGCAGAAACAGCTATTCGCCTGTGGAGTTCAGGGGTCAACCTGACATTAAAACTCCCTTTATAACTCTTTTCAGGTGCAATATTCTCATTCTCACAATCCTTAATGTGCTCATCCACCATGTAGTGAAATGCCTCAGTAAGCTCTTTTACAGTTTCTCCCTCAAAGGTGATTAAATCAGTGATCCCCTCTACTTTTCCATAGAATAAAAGATCATCTGCTGAAAAGTGAACAGAACCAATAAAACCACGATAGTTTAATACATCTCTCATTGTTTTCCTTACTTTAAATTAATCACTCTTTTCTAAGTTCCTTAATTATTAATTCTAT
>CAIOOC010000501.1 GCA_903859795.1 uncultured Bacteroidia bacterium | reverse complement strand
TAACATGCCAGCAAAATGGAAAAACAAAACTTGTTGCCACCATTAGTAATGGAAAGATGCTTGACAAAAGAATAAGAAAACAAAAAGAACAAATTTTGAAGAAAAAGAAAAGACCTACTATTTAGTAGGTTTTTTTGTTTTTATGGTACTATTATTCTTTGAAAAAGAAAAGTTGTCATAAATTTACATCTATTTTAAACACTTATTTAAACAGCTAATTAAAAAATTATGGCTACAGTGAATTTTAATCAGGGCGAAAATGTGAAACTTATGCTTCAAGTGAAGGATAACGGAGCTAATGTTGATGTTTCATCTGCGCCTAAAATAAAGTGCGTCTTAAAAACAAACGATGGGACTATTGTAAAAAAATACTCGAATACGGCAGAAACAGATTACGGAGTTTTAATGGTTGACAGCGTTAACAATTACCAAATCAATGTTTTTGTTGAAAGAGAAGAGAGTCTTTTATTTCCAGTAGGACTTTTACGCGCCACTTTAATCATTGCCTTCATCGATGTAAGTTTTCCAAACGGCGAGCGTGTTAAAGAATATCCTTTTACAATCGGCTGGGTTTATTTAGGCCAAGCAAAAGATGAAAACATGTCAATACCTTAATCTTTCAAAAGGATGTTAAAAATACAAACGCAAATAACAGATTCAGAACAAGATTCAAGTTCATTGAACGTATTAAATTCAATAGATACGTTCAATTCGCTTGTTAATACATTTACTGTTTCACAAACACATGTAAAAAAACAGAACATTGAAGCAGGAGTTCCAATTAACATACCGGATCTTTTAGCTTTTTTTGGAGTAGAACCAGATAATTGCGCCTTCATTCATATTCAAATTGCTGATTCAAATCAAATAGGAACAATCAATGATGGCAAATTTATGATGTCAATTGATGGCAATTTACTGGGATCCTTTTCACAAATAACATTGGTGAATAATGATGTATTGTTGGGCTCCATTTCAATTGATCAAACCATAGTAACAAGACCTTCAAAATTAATAATTGTTGTAGGAGAAAAATAAAAATAGTATCATGAAAAAAGCATTGTATACATTGAATCGTATAAGCAGAGCCAACGGTACCGGCTCTCAATTGTTAAAGAGGGATCTTTTAAAAGAAAATGATTCCCCTGAATTGCGTTATTTATTACAGGTAGCATTTGATCCTTTTATAACAACAAGGATAGCAACTGTAGAAATAAGGGAAAAACAAACCGCTGAAGAATGGTCTTTTGAAAAGGTGAAAACTTTTATTGGAGAAAGACAAGAAAGAAAAGGAATTGATGCAATAGAAAGAACACTTTACTATACAATGGTTAATGGTTTTTCAGAACAACATGAAAGAGATTTAATGGCGAAAATTATAACCAAATCATTGAATATAGGAATAGGAGCAAAAGAAATAAATAAAGCGTTCGGAACAAATTTAATTCCGGATGTTGTTATAATGAAAGCTGAAGATAATCCAGAACTAATCAAGAAATTCAAAGGTAAGATTTATGCCGATTTAAAATATGATGGCGTACGTTGTTGGACTGTTATAAAAAACAAAAAAGTCCAATCAATGAAGACATACAATTTTCAAGAATTGCC
>CAIOOC010000500.1 GCA_903859795.1 uncultured Bacteroidia bacterium | reverse complement strand
TTAAGTTTTTTTTGCCTTTTCAAGTTTCGCAGGTCCAATATTCTCTCCTGCAACAAGATAGTCTGTCTTTGCTGAAATAGAAGTCACATTTTTACCCCCATTCAATTCAATATATGACTTTAAATCTTCACGTGAAAATTTCTCAAAGGTACCTGAAATAATTATCGATAAACCTTTCAGTTTTTCAGTCT
The DNA here is from genome assembly GCA_903859795.1 of uncultured Bacteroidia bacterium. GTDB lineage: Bacteria > Bacteroidota > Bacteroidia > Bacteroidales > Prolixibacteraceae > JAAFHB01. Next base: position 6,987 of record CAIOOC010000500.1, on the reverse strand, counting down.
GACCTTCCTTTTGATCGGAGACTATCTCAAGATTTAGATTAAAGTTTTTTAAACGATCAATAAGTATTCGGTTCTCACTGTTATTGAACCAATTGATAATACTTTCAGCTATTTTATCTCCGATCTCTTCAACTCCTGTCAATTCCTCGTAAGAAGCATTTGAGATTTGGTCTATTGATTTCAGATCCCTGGCCAGTTTTTTTGCCACTGTTTCACCTACATATCTGATTCCCAATGCAAATAAGACCCTCTCGAAGGGGACCTTTTTTGATAACTCGAGGCTTTCCAGAATTTTGGCTGCCGACTTTTCACCCATCCGGTCCAGATTGATAAGATCAGACTCTTTTAATTCATATAGGTCCGCCACATTCCTTATAAGGTTGTTATTGAAAAGAAGATCGATGGTTTCTGACCCCAGACCGTCGATATTCATCGATTTTCGACCAATAAAATGTTCCAATTTTCCTTTCAACTGAGGAGGGCAACCGGTAACATTTGGACAATAATATGCAGATTCACCTTCCTGCCTGATTAATAATGTATTGCATTCCGGACATCGTTCTATAAAAACGACCGGTTCATTCATAGGATGACGTTCAGAGAGATCTGCACTGATAATTTTAGGGATAATTTCACCCCCTTTTTCAACAAATACAACATCACTCAAATGTAAATCGAGGTTTTTGATAACATCTGCATTGTGCAGAGTTGCACGTCGAACAACAGTTCCTGATAGCAAAACCGGTTCAAGGTTGGCTACAGGTGTAACTGCACCGGTTCTACCTACCTGATAACTTACTGACAGAAGTTTGGTACTCACTTGTTCAGCCTTAAATTTGTACGCAATTGCCCATCTGGGCGACTTTGCAGTATATCCCAGTTCACGTTGGAGACTTGTTGAGTTAATTTTAATCACCACTCCATCGGTAGCAACAGGCAACATCTTTCTTCTGATATTCCACTCGCGCAAATAATCAAATATTTCGTCCAGGTTCATGCATTTTCGAGTATGCTCTGATATTTTAAAGCCCCAGGATGCTGCATGTTGCAGCAGTTCAAGATGTCCGTCATCAGGGAGATTGTTGCCAAGAACATAATACAGATATGCATCGAGGTTTCGAGTAGCCACTACTGATGAATTTTGCAGTTTTAAAGTTCCTGAAGCGGCATTTCTTACATTGGCAAATGGTTGTTCGCCAATCTCTTCCCTTTCATTATTAAGATTGTCGAAAACCGAAAAAGGAAGCAAGATCTCACCACGGATTTCAAACTCAGGTGGGTAATCACCTTTAAGCTGAAGTGGAATACTTTTTATCGTTCTTACATTGGCGGTTACATCATCGCCCTTTTCGCCATCACCCCTGGTAACTGCGCGTACGAGTAACCCATTTTCATAATTCAGGCTGATTGAAGTTCCGTCAAATTTCAGTTCACAAACATATTCGAATGGCTGATCAGTTAGCTTTCTTACCCGCTGATCGAACTCCCTTACTTCCTCTTCACTGTATGTATTAGACAACGATAACATTTGGTATTTATGGGGAACCTGCTTAAACTCAACGTTAATGTCGCTACCAACACGCTGCGAAGGTGAGGCCGGGTGATAAAATTCCGGAAAATTCTTCTCGAGACCCATTAATTCGGCCATCATCTGATCAAAAATGTAATCATCTATTTGAGGATTGTTCAGCACATAATAGTTATAATTATGTCTGTCAAGTTCTTTGCGTAAGTGATTTATCCGGATAGCTGCCTCCTGTGGATTCATAAAGAGTATTTTTATTCCGGAATAAAAATACGAAAAAATGTCGATTGAGATCAGCTATCAGCAAAAAGGGGTTATGAACAAATGGTGCAATTATTTTTGTTTATTTTATTTAACAATGTGTTTTTTAAAGGGAGATGATTTATCTTTGACGTGATTTTCGGTATTACCAATTCCTTACCGGGTATTTGGTGATGAAGAGGGAATCCGGTGCAAAACCGGAGCTGTACCCGCAGCTGTATGCCTTATTAAAAACTTTTTGAACCACAAGCCACTGTTCGCCGATTTACGGATGGGAAGGCAATCAAAGAGAAGGCGAGCCAGAATACCTGCCGAGATTCACTAAATTATTTATGCTAGCGGGAAAATAGCAAAAGTGAACTGCAATTCATTGTTATTCATTTTATCTATTCAACAGAAAACCGGCAAATTAAAACTTAAAATTCCATTATGGAAAAAGTTTGTCCGAGTTGTAAGCTGTCATTCGTGTGTAAAAATGACCAGATTACAGAGTGTTGGTGTATGTTTGAGCCAATTAACTCAATGTTTAGGAGATTCCTTGCGGAGAATTTCTCTGACTGTTTATGCGTTTGTTGTATTGCCCGTTTTCGTAAAAACTTTATGAATTATGAACATCAAATAGACGAAAATGAAACGATTTAAAAAACATGGAATTGCATTGCTATTAGGATTAATAATTTTTACTGCATGTAAAAAAGGGAAAGGTGATTTGACTGAAATTAAAACGGCTAATTTCGAAAACCTTAATCTGGATTCCAACGCTTATTGGAATGGATCTGATGGAACCGGGAAATTCAATTCGAACGGTGTTACTTTTACTAACAATTTTAATACCAGTTATGGATCGTGGGATGGTTTTGTTTATTCACAACAAAACGATGTTGTAACTGCCGATTATACGAACCAATTCAGCGTTTTCGACGCTTCAAACGGAATTAACAAATTTGCACTCTATTATCCCCCTTTCGGCGGAGATGCTTTTGCCTTTTTCGTTAAGGATTCCACCTATCTTGTGAACAGTATCAGCGTCTGTAACTCGTCATACACAGCGTTGACCATGAAAAATGGTGATCCGTATGGTTTCTCTAAAAAGTTTGGTGGGACAACCGGTAATGACCCCGACTGGTATAAAATGACAGTAATTGGTTATAATGCTACAGGTGACTCTGTTAAGTCGGTCAATTTTTATCTGGCAGATTACCGGTTTGCCGATAATTCAAAGGATTATATCATTAATAAATGGACGACTATTGATCTTACTTCATTGGGGAAAATAAATAAAATGACCTTCAGGCTCTCTTCCTCCGATAATGGAGCCTATGGAATGAATACTCCGGCTTATGTCTGCCTCGATAACCTAAAATATGAAATAGTAACTTCAGGTAGTTATTAATTTCGGGGTATTAGATTATGTCCGTATGACTCACTGAATTCTGGTCAACATTAATTATTGATAAATTCAGAACAATTTTTACCTTTTTTGGTTACTTTAAATTGTATATTACAGAATAACGTGTTTTCTTTGTACTCTTAAAATTTAGATTAAATAAAAGATTATGACAATTTCTAAAGATAAAATGGTTTCCGTCACTTACGAATTAAAGTTAGACGGTAAAGAAGGTGATATTTTTGAAAAGGCAGGGAAAGATAGTCCGCTTGTATTTCTGTATGGTTCAGGAATGATGTTGCCGGCTTTCGAACAGGCTTTGTTAAATAAAAAAGTCAATGACACCTTTGAAATATCGATTGCTGCTGTAGATGCCTACGGCGAGGTTAATGAAGAGGCTATTGTTGATTTGCCAAAGCATATTTTTATGGTTGACGGTAAGATTGATGAAGAACTGATAGCTCCGGGGAATAGCGTACCAATGATGTCGACCAGTGGACAGAGAATGGAAGGACTTGTTATTTCGGTAGACGAAAATACAGTTCAGATGGATTTTAATCATCCTCTGGCCGGAGAAGACCTCCATTTTACTGGCGAAGTACTCGAAGTTCGTGATGCAACTGCTGAAGAGCTTAGTGTAATGTTCAGTTCTGGGTGTGGCTGTGGTAGTGGCGGTTGCGGAAGTGGTGAAAGCAAAAACGGTGGCTGTGGAAGCGGATGCGGTTGCAATGATTCAGAGAGCAATCTTGAAAGTTGTGAAACCGGCAGTTGCAGTGATGGTAAAGGTGGCAGTTGTGGTTGCAACTAAAATTGAGGACTGAATTTATTCAGTTTAAATAAAAATATTGTACCTTTATAAACCCGGAGTGAAAGCTTCGGGTTTATTAATTTTTGAATATGAAATAGCCATGATAAAAATACCAACAAGCAGAATAAATATTTTCATCATGGCTATTCCATACAACCTATAAAACCCAAATTACATACCCATGAATACGATTGGACGAATTTTCAGATTGACCTCATTTGGCGAATCACATGGTGCGGCCATTGGTGGTGTGATAGATGGTTGTCCTGCAGGATTATTACTGGATCTTGACTTAATACAAAAGGACCTGGACAGGCGTAAGCCAGGCCAATCGCATATTACAACCCAACGTGCTGAGGGAGATAGTGTAGAATTTTTATCTGGAATTTTTGAGGGGCAAACAACCGGGACTCCAATCGGATTTATGATTAAAAACCAGGATCATCATTCATCAGATTACAATGATCTGAAAGATGTATATCGTCCTTCGCATGCCGATTACACGTATGATCAAAAATATGGGAAACGGGATCACCGGGGTGGCGGGCGTTCTTCTGCACGCGAGACTATTGCAAGGGTTGTCGCAGGTGCAATTGCCAAGCAGCTATTGGCAGGTTTCGGGATAAAAATCAATGCTTATGTTTCTCAGGTAGGTCAAATTTCAGTTGACAAATCATATGATAAATTAGACCTTACCCTCACCGAAACGAATATTGTGCGGTGTCCCGATCCTGAGATAGCTTTATTGATGATTGCACGTATTGAAGAAGCAGGCAGGAATCATGATACTGTTGGTGGAATAATTAGCGGCGTGATAACCGGTGTTCCTGCAGGATGGGGAGAACCGGTCTTTAATAAACTCCATGCTGATCTTGGCCATTCGATGTTAGGTATTAATGCAGTTAAGGGATTTGAGTATGGATCGGGATTTGCTGGAACAGAACTATCTGGTTCAGAGCATAATGATATTTTTGTAATGAAAGGAGATCAGGTAAAAACGATCACCAATCATTCTGGAGGCATCCAGGGGGGTATTTCCAATGGTCAGGATATCTACTGGAGAGTGGCTTTTAAACCCATTGCGACCTTATTGAAAGAACAACAAACAATTAATAAAGATCAGTTGGAAACTACAATAAATCCCAAAGGCAGACACGATCCATGCGTACTACCAAGGGCCGTACCAATTGTTGAAGCTATGGCTGCAATTACTCTTGCTGATCACTTTTTGCTTAGCCGTTTATCGAGAATCTGATTTATAATTTTTAATAATTAACTGTAATGGAAACCAAGGAAATCGTTTTTAAAGCTCTTGAGAATTCTAACAAACCATTAAAAGGTGGTGAAATCGCAGATCTTACTGGCATCGACAAAAAAGAGATTGATAAAGCCATCAAAAAGCTTGTTACTGAAGGTAGAATCAATTCGCCGATTAGGTGCTTTTATGCACCGATAAAATAGCATTAACTTTTTCAAATTCTTCCTTTATTGAGGCTCTCTAATCTAACCCGCAGAAAATCTGTTGCGCATATAATCCGGGAGGCTGACCTTTTGTCCTCAAGCGGAAACAGAATGAGGCGCAATCTCAGCGTAGTCGATCTTACGGCACTGGGTGTTGCTGCAATCGTTGGAGCAGGAATATTTAGTACCATTGGCAACGCCGCTGCCAGCGGAGGGCCTGCTGTTTCACTACTCTTTGTATTTACAGCTTTTGCATGTGCTTTGTCTGCAATGTGTTACGCTGAATTTGCCTCATCAATTCCAATTAGTGGAAGTGCATATACATATGCGTATGCCAGTTTTGGAGAGTTGGTAGCCTGGATAATCGGGTGGGATTTGATTATGGAATATGCTATCGGAAATATTGCTGTGGCAATTTCATGGTCTGGCTATTTTACCGGACTTCTTGACGGATTAGGCATCCATATTCCTGGCTATCTGACCACTGATTATCTTACGGCGTACAGAGGTTATAATTCGGTAATTCATGCGTTAAGTCAGGGGGAGGATTTGAAAAATATGGGGTTTGCCCTTCAGGATGCATACCATGCCTGGATTTCTGCTCCAATGATCGGACATTTTCGCGTCATTGCGGATATCCCTGCATTGGGTATTGTCGTTTTAATTACATGGATATGTTATATTGGAATCCGCGAATCAAAAGTTGCAAACAATATAATGGTTCTGCTAAAGATTGGAATTTTGTTGTTAGTCATTGCCGTTGGTGCATTCTATGTGAATCCGCAAAACTGGCATCCATTCGCTCCAAACGGAATTAAGGGGGTTTTGAAAGGTGTCTCAGGGGTATTTTTTGCTTATATCGGATTTGATGCGATCTCTACCACAGCTGAGGAATGTAAAAATCCGCGTCGGGATATCCCCGCTTCAATGTTTTTCGCCCTTATTGTAACTACAATTCTGTATGTAGCTGTTAGTTTAGTTCTAACTGGGATGGTGAATTCCTCTGAATTAGGTGTTGCCGATCCGCTTGCATTTGTTTTTGAGCGGCTTAATCTTCATCGGCTTTCGGGAGTAATTGCGTTGAGCGCAGTGATAGCCATGGCCAGTGTTATGTTGGTTTTTCAACTTGGACAACCCCGAATCTGGATGAGTATGAGCCGGGATGGATTATTGCCTAAGATATTTGGTAAAATTCATTCAAAATATCGTACGCCGGCCTTTTCAACCATTATCACAGGTATTCTTGTTGCTGTCCCTGCTCTTTTTATGAATCTAACCGAAGTGACTGACCTTACCAGTATTGGAACACTCTTTGCCTTTATACTTGTATCTGGTGGAATCCTGGTCTTAAATCCCCTTGGAAAACGGGAAAAAGACGATAACGGATTTAAGGTCCCATATCTGAACAGCCGGATTTATTTAATACCAGTCTGGCTGCTTATTCTAATCACATTCAGTTTAAGCAGTTTTTTAAACAAAAATCTTCTATTCGGGGCTGGCCTTTTCAATGATTTACGAAAGTCAGAATTAATTGTTCCCTATACT
>CAIOOC010000499.1 GCA_903859795.1 uncultured Bacteroidia bacterium | reverse complement strand
CTTCGATATAAAGGATAAGACGAAACGAATCGAATATATCAAATACAATGGTGATTTGATAATATTGAGTGGGTTAATCCTCATTACAGGGGCGATATTAGCTGGAGTTACGATTGGATTATTCCATGCCATAGATCTGAAAATTGAACATTTTTACATCGATTATATTGGAATCTGGGGTGCTGTTTCTGCTCCGGTTGTGGCTACCTATGTCATACGCAATTATCCATTTGTAACGAACAAAATAGCTCCAATCATCGCGACAATTTTCAGTCCGCTTGTCCTGATTACTTTAGCCATCTACCTGATCAGCATTCCATTCGCTGGCAAAGATCCTTATCATGACAGAAATATTTTATTGATTTTCAATTTAATGTTACTTGGTGTGATGGGAATCATTGCATTTTCTGTTTCGGAAACTTCAATACATAAAAAGCAGAAATTCAATGAGTTGATAATTTTTGCTATTGTTGTGGTGACACTTATCATCGACCTTGTAGCATTGTCAGCAATTTTGTACCGGGTTGGTGAATATGGATTTACTCCTAACCGAACGGCGGTGTTCGGATCTAATCTGCTGATTTTCATTAATCTGACACTAATCATGGTGGATCTTTACCGGGTGAATTTTAAGAATAAGGATATCAGGCAAGTAGAATTGACCATTGCAGGCTATTTGCCAATTTATGCCTTATGGACCATCCTTGTAGTATTCGGATTCCCGTTTATTTTTGGACTGAAATAAATTATTTTCGAATCTAAACTTTAACCCATAAGTAATGAAAAAGCTACGTTATCGTTTTTCTGTCCTGATTATATTATTGTCGTTTAGCTGGATGGATAGTCAATGTCTGGCCCAGACATTAAAATGGAGTGAAGAATGGGCAGGTCGAATCTATCCGACGGAGCAGAAGATTTCGATTGATTCTACAAGCGGGGCACGTCTGGTTTTTGCAACAACTAATCCCGCAAAGGACCTCAATTTTTACTTCGACTGGAATTGCTGGTTTCAGGATCAGTCGTGTATGTTCTTCACCTCTGACAGGAATGGCAAAACAGAATTGTTTGGTTTTATTCCCAAAACAGGTGAGCTAATCTGTTGCAGCCCTGAGAAAAAAGATAAGAGCTATTGGTTTGGGGTTGTTGATTATAAGTCGCATGAGGTATATATGACCGGAAATAATAGTTTAATTGTTTGGGATATTGCGATTGGTTTTAATCACGACTCAACAAAGGTGGATAAGGTGACTGTGAAGGAAAGAATTATTTCCAGGGCCCCTGACGGGAAAAAGATCTGCAGCGCTTTATCGGAGAGTGCCGACTGCAAATATCTTTCGGTGGTGGTATCAAAGGATGATCATCCTTTTGATAAGGAGATTTTGGCTGTAGATATCAGGACCGGCAGGTCGCAATTTCTATATGCGAATACCGATACAATACCACTGACCCATATTGTTTTCAGTAAGTATAATCCTTATTTACTGAGGTTTGCCCACGACGGTCCTAAACTGCCTGGTGTTCACCGGATGTGGGTCGTGGATACACGGAAGCCCGGAAAAGCGTTTAAAGTTCATCTTCAGGAGAGCGGAGAACTTGTTACCCACGAAGATTGGTGGGTCAATGATCAGCTCACTTTTTGCGGCGGTTACAGGCCGGAAGAATCCAACGTAAAGATTGTAAATATCCACGATCAGAAAACCAGGATCATAGGTGCAGGTGCCTGGTGGGAAGGGGGTAAGCCGTCCGAAATCGCCAAATATAACTGGTGGCATGCTTCCGGTGCGCGCGATGGAAACTGGGTTGCGGCCGATAACTGGCACGGAAATATTGGCATTATCGATATGAGAACCTCTCATCTCCGGTTACTTACGACGAAACATCGCACCTATGGCCGCGGAGAACACCCGCATGTGGGGTGGGCCCCCGACAGTAAAAGTGTGGAATTCACCTCAAATCAGCGCGGGAATGCAGATGTTGTGATTGTTTATCTTCCACTTGAGAAATGGTCTGAGCCGTTTGAGGAACATTAATTCGGCGGATTTCATCTCCAATTTTTACTCAATTGCTATAATATTAACAATAAAAACATTAAAATGAACCTGAAACCAAACGGACGTATTTGGATCGACACTGATCAGGGTGCTTTCATGGGCTATGGACGCATTGAACTTCTGGAAAAGATTCAGCAGACCGGTTCACTGCGGAAGGCTTCCATTGAAATGGAAATGAGTTACCAAAAGTCATGGAAACTGGTGACACAGATGAATATACGTGCAGGAGAGCCAATTGTATCACTAAAAAAAGGGGGGAAAAACGGAGGGATTGCCCAACTTACTCCGTTTGGCGAAAAAGCAATCCTTTCCTTTAAAGAGTTTGATCATGCTTTTCAGCAATTTCTGAAGAGCTACAAACCTAATTTAGAATAATTATGTTAGGATATCAATAAGTTGACTCCTATTTTTGCGTTATCTAACTTAAAGTATAACGCAATGAGAGTTTTATTTGTTTTTTTATTGCTGTGTTTTACCGGAACGATCGCCCTTGCCCAGGAGCAGACAGCCCTGAAAGACACGAGCAGCACCGTAGAGTTGGATGAAGTAGTGATTACAGCCACAAAGCAAAAAGAGCCATTGCTTCAGACACCAGTCAGTCTCGAGAAACTGGATTATCAGGCAATAAAACAGTCGGCTCAGCCCGGTTTCTATGATGCCATTCAAAACCTCAAAGGTATCCAGGTAATTACTGCCGGTTTAGGTTTTAAGGTAATCAATGCGAGAGGCTTTGCCAATACGACCAATGTTCGGTTTGTACAAATGGTGGATGGAGCAGACAACCAGGCACCTCACATTGGGGCTCCGATAGGGAATTCCCTTGGACCGAATGATTTGGATATACTCCGAGTTGAAATAGTAACCGGCTCATCATCTGCAATATACGGAATGAATGCCATAAATGGGATTGCAAATTTTATTACAAAAGACCCATTTGTTTACCAGGGTATCAGTGTGAATGAAAAGTGTGGTTTCAACAACATAAACTCGGTCAATACCTCAGCAACCTTTTTTAATGAAATCAACTTTCGTATTGCAAGGGCATTTAATAAGCACCTCGCATTAAAATTAAATACATCAATTATTAAGGGTACAGATTGGTACGCAGACAATCATATCGATCTGAGTCCCGACGCGAATCTCTCGACCGGCTTGACCGGCCTCAATAATCAGGGAAGTGATCGTGTGAATGTGTATGGAGATGAGCAAAGCAACCGGAAAACACTTACGTTAGGTGGAAAGCAGTATCTAATAAGCAGGACGGGGTATTCCGAAAAGGAGGTTGCAGACTACGGACTGAAAAATGTGAAAGCTGATCTTTCAATGTTTTACCGCTTCGGCCGCACGTCAGAATTGTCGTACATATACCGGGTATCCAATCAAAACAATATTTACCAGCGAACCAATCGCTTCAGGTTTGAAGATTATCTGACACAGCAGCATGTCCTGAATTTTATTTCAGGCAGTATGCAGTTCAAATCCTACATGACCACTGAGAATACGGGGAATTCATATAATATACGGTCCATGGCTGAGAATCTTGAGCGTAGTTTCAAGTCCGACAATCTATGGTTTGCCGATTTTACAAAACAGTTTAATGTTAATTCATCAAGTGGGGAGGCTGTCGCTGATGCAATGATTAATGCAAGGAATACTGCAGACCAAGGGAGATTACAACCGGGGTCAGATCCGTTTAAGAAGAAGTTAATCGAGTTGAAGCAAATTAATAATTGGGATATCGGGGCAGCTTTAAAAGTTAAAGCTAAGTTGTATCATGCAGAATTTCAGCATGACCTGACATCTGAGCTATTTAAAACATTTGGACAGGAACAACATTTGAAACTTATTTATGGGTTCGATTACCGCGATTATAATATTGTCCCTGATGGAAATTATTTTATCAATCCTACTCAGCCAGGCAGGAATCTGAATTACTGGAAGACCGGCGGGTTTGTCCAGGCGACCAAACTGTTTCTCAATGAAAAAATTAAGATAAATGCAGTTTTAAGGGTAGATAAAAGCCAGTATTATCCGGCAAAAATCAACCCAAGGCTGGCTTTTGTCTATTCCCCAACAAAAATTCACAATTTCCGCGGCTCGATACAGAATGGTTTTAGGTTCCCAAGTATTTTTGAGGCATTTTCCAACATTAACAGCGGAGGCAGAAAGCGGATAGGGGGTTTACCTGTTATGTCGACCGGCATTTTTGAAAACAGCTATACCCAAAGTTCAATAACCGCGTATCAAAGTGCGGTTTTGGCTGATGTGAATAAAAACGGATTAACCCTTGCAAATGCCATCTCAAAGAATCAGGGGCTTCTGCAAAAGAATACCTATAGCTACATAAAACCTGAACGGGTCACCAGTATGGAGATAGGATACCGGGCTGAATTGATAAACAGAACGGTGTCACTCGATGTCGATTTTTATTATAACAGGTATCAGAATTTGATGGCCCAGCTGGATGCCAATGTACCCAAATATGGAAAGACAGACAGTGTGGCTATTAAATTACAAAACAGTGCACTGCAGGACCGTTACCGGCTATGGACAAATTCCAGAACGATCAGTTACAACTACGGCTCGTCACTCGGAATTAGCTGGAGGCTGCCCCTGAAATATGAGCTCAGCGGCAATGTAACCTATTCAAAATTAAAGAGAAAAGACCAGAATGATGGTCTTGAAGATGGTTTTAATACTCCCGAATGGGCTTGCAATATTTCATTTGGGAATCCGGCTTTTTATAAGAATCTTGGTTTTAACCTCACTCTTCGGCACCAGTCTTCATTTTTATGGCAATCGGCCCTGGCAACAGGTACAGTGGCCAACAACACAACAATCGACGCCCAGCTTACTATAGGGATCGTAAAGAATCATGCTAACCTTAAGTTTGGGGCGACAAACCTGACCAACCAGTATTATTATTCATACATTGGCGGGCCCAATATCGGGGGGTATTATTACGGAAGCCTCACCGTTTATATCAATTAAGATGAAATAATTGATACGTCATCATCAGAATGCATCACCTTTTTTTCGCAGAATCTTACTGCATCCACGCACTATCAGACTATCGCTGAAGAAGTTTGAAAGGGTAAGAGCCTTGACTGTATTCTGATCATTAATCAGATAAAACGGATATTGGCCGGAACTATTTTGCATTTTCCACGCTTCTGTGAAAAGCAGCGCGGTGAGGCTCACCAGCCTCTGCATAATTATTCACCCCTTCACGTTTGGCAATTCTGCAGAACCGTGCATAACTTCCGTCATACTTCGCCAGGACCGGTGTCCGTTTACATTTGAGATAGAGTACCTGCAATGAAGTCATTTCAACACGGCCGAGTATCTCGTCATTATCTGCGACCTTTAAGGCCTCATCAAAGATCTGACTGGCTTCATTCACAAAGGTTTCCGAAAAAATCTTATCCTCAGGGGTTAATCCGAAATGGATATGGGTCTGGGGCGTGATCAGGTTTTGTGTCAGGTCGAAGTATTGACGGATAAATTTCCCTGCTCTTCCGTAATAGCCATACATGAAATCGTTAATCACCTTTTCTACGTCACAATCTGGATTCCAGAGCAATCTTGAAATCAGGTATGCTTTGAGTTCCGAAAATTCGCCTCCGCGGCTTTGGTAGGCCGCCTGTTCCATGATCCCGATGGAGTTATTTTCCCGTAACGTTTGAATATTGGGCTGAAGGACTTTGAAATTGGGGTATGGCATCAGGTAATGACTGAAGTTTACAACATAATCCCAGATGTAGAGATGCGGCGCCAGGGCCGACCAGTTTTTAAGATCAGCCATAAAAGAGTTGTTTTCTGAACACGATTTGAAATCGTGTGCAAAGCAACATTCAATGCTGCATAACCTTACCACCACGTTATTGTGGGGACGGATACTTTTGGGCGGAGTGCGCGTGTACTGATACGCAAGCGTGCCGATAAACTTATCGGGGAATTCCTTTTCCACCGCTTCAGCTACCTGGTTGACAAACCAGATCATCAGACCCGATTCAGACCCTTCCCGTTTAACGATTGCCTGGCATTTATCGCACTGGCATGGATTAAACCAGTCGTTTTGGGAGACGTCGTAGATCAGGTACTCAGGACTTTCAAGCATCCGTTTTTTGATCCGTTCTGTGATAATTTTCAAAACATCGGGATTGGTCAGGCACAATTGGGCGTGATCAAAGATCCGTTTGCCTTCAATAAGACTGTAATATTCAGGGTGCTTCTTGTAAAACTCATCGGGTGGCATTAACGGGTAGAAGGTATGAACAGCCCAGTAATTCTCTGTTCCTCCGATTTGAGGATTCGATTTGCTGAATCCCAGCGTTCCGTTCATCCTGTTTCTGGCTGCCCACGTCGGATCAAACGCTTCAAAATAAAAGTCGTTACGAACCCTGATACCTGGTTTTTCGGAATGATCCAGACAATAAAAGGTTAACTCATTTCTCTTCGGAATAACACTGACCGCCGGTGTGTACCATCTGCAGCCAAGCTCGTTTTCAAGAAAAGACATAACGCCGTACATCGTTCCGCGCATCTTACCTCCGTAGATTAAAATGTCGGCACCCGAATTGGAGTAACGGAATGACTCATCCAGGTCCGCTGGTGTACTGGCCCCTGTTTTTGCCTGAATAATTTCATTGTACCCGATCACGATCTGCGGACCCTGGTGCGGCTGGCTGATTGTCTCAACGGGTAGTTCCGCGCCGCTGATCTCCTTAAGCCAGTGCTGAAGTTCTTTCGCTGCCCATTTTTCAGATTCGGAAGCGGAACCGGAGAGTGCAATCCGATAGTCTGATTTTGCTCCCGAGAAAAGCTTGTAGTCTTTTCGTTTCCCGGCGTGAAACGAAAATTTGCGTCTGAAATTTTCACCGCTTTTCAACCGTGCATCAAGTCGGGCGTGGTATTCCTGGTAATCTTTGGCATCAAGTTTGGCTTTCCCGCAAAAATCTGAAGTGCGATGTTCTTTGACAACCGACTGATTCTGCCCGTTGGCAATTTCAATGGTGAGATTCTGAATCAGATCCTGCAATACCGGTGCAGGAAATTTTGAGGAGATTATGACTTCACCGTTTTCATCCGAGGAGATATTAAAGAGCTCTCCCCGTTCGGCTAGTGACCTTGTCGAGAAGGGGAGGAACCTGCAGCAAAACTCCCATTTATTCCCATGCTGTTCAATTTTTAACAGCAGGGTATTTTTCCCTTTTCTGAGTGAGACAGGTATCTGATCGCCATCGGGAACGCACCCGCCTTGTGAAGGATTGTCCCAGACATTCAATCCGTTTACCCAGAGCTTACCTCCGTCGTTGGATCCTAAACTGAGGAATATAACCTTGGCTTCTTCCGCTGTTAACTCCGTGTAGGCGTAGGCAAACACCGGCGATTCCCGGGATATGGTTTTTCGAAGGTCAATAATGGAATCTGAAGCGGTAAAAAGTTTCCATTTAGCTGTACCGTTTGGAAATTTAACAACATCACCCGCTTTGATTACCGGATTTTGTTCGCCTCCTGCCGGAAGCAGGTAATCGGTATTAAAGCCAACCAGGTGCTTGTAGGAATCAGCCAGATCAGCGGATTCCTTAAGGGGGATCGGGCCGCACAAAAGCCATGAACTGATCCATTTCCCCGGAATGATTTTTTCCGGAGCAACAGATTGTGCAAAAGTCGATGCATTGAGCATCAAAGAGCAGATAATCATGAATAACACAGATCTTGCCATGATGAATATTGTTGGTTATTAGCTAATTAATAAATTTACAATCATAAATTATTGAACCCGCTATCGGGGTTCAGGTGTTCACCGTATTCAAATACCTCCGGTTGCTACCGGAGGTCACTAATATTCAAGTCCTGGGGACTTGATTGCTGGCTCGGAGAGGTTCCGGTTTATGTTCGTCCGTTTACCTTCGGTTGCTCTTGATGTCACAAATATTCAGGTCATGCGGACTTGTTTGCCAAATACCTTGAATGAGCTTAAATTTAAACATTTATATTTATCCCTGATTCCATGGAAGGGACTTTGAAATGACCAAAACGCTGAAATGGGTTTAATCTTATTGACCGTGGGTGCCAATCCACAGAAACGGAATAAATATGCCATCAATCCGGAATGGGTTGAATATATCCACGAGCCTATTGAAAATAAATAATCTCTTTTCGATGTGCCCTTACTTATTTTTTTATCAGCCAGATCTCTGCCACCTGCGAACCACGTTCCCCTTCGCCCTTGTCATCATCTCCGCAACTCCAGGTAAACAGCACTTTCCCTTCTCGCGTTACCTCTTTGGGCAAGTCAAATTCGAACAATGGCTTAACGCCCATACGGATAAAATCATGAATCATCACGCCGTTGGCAAAAAGCTTCATTTTTGAGCGGAACCGGCCGGTATAAGCAATTTTTAGTTTATAGGCACCATTCGGATCAAGATTATCATAAGCAATTTGCAGCGGCGTATCGTAAAGCGTATTAATCTGGTTCATCCAGGCCAGCGGGGTAGTCTGTCCCTCGAATCCTTTGGCAACAATCTCGTGCACCCAGTCGACGCCGCTTAATCCGACACCGAAACTTTCGCGCGGGGATTCGAGGCTTCCCGGGTCTTCAGCCCAGGTTTTTTTAGCTTTTACCCGTTTCCATGCAGGCAGATTTCCAAAGTTGTCGTAGAAACCACCGGGTCCCGGATCGGTACGGTGAAGCATTTTGTCGATAGCTGCCAGTTTTTCGGGTTCACTCTTAAGCTTTTCGACCAGATTAAGCTGATCAAGGATCCATAGGGCATCATTGAGCGGAATATCAATGTTGTCTATGAAATTACCCCGTCCACCCATTGCATGATGTTTCGAAATGGTCAGCTGTGCCCCGAAACTCCTGAACAGCGAATCGGCGAGGGCGTAACACCGTTGTTTTAATTCAGGAGACACCTGTTTTTCGTGGGCAAGTATCAGGATATTCCGGGCATCAGAAATTGCCTGTTTTGAACCTGTTATCATAGCCCTTTCGAGGATGTTCCGTGCTTCACGTTCAAGTGAAGTTTCATAGATAAGACGTCTCTGGGTGTACCCGTCAAAATAAGCCCTGATCAGGCCGCTTTGAAAACGGGGGTTACTCAACACCTCGTTTGAAGCACTTTTCTCCATGGTCTGCCATTGCTGAAGCGTACGCTGAACCTGTTCGTTTGCAATCAGCGGTCCGCGGAAATTCTTTTCGAGTGACATCAACCCCTGAGCTACACCCTCTGTGTAATCATATCCTATAAAGAATCGGGCATAATCACGCAAGGTTTCAATCACCGGGGTGGATGGATTCCAGTCCTGGTCACTCCACACGAATTTATTGACGTCGTCATTTGTCCCTTCAGAATAGCTGATGCTTCCCTGTGCATAGCCTGCATAGAAATTGTGGATGTATTTTTCATCTTCCGGACGCGGATTTATGCATTCGCGTCCCAAGGTCATGGCAAAGGCGATATCCCAGTCGGGTACCGGATACTGTGAGCTGTAACTGTGAGTAATATCAGGATATAGGCGGATAGGAATCGATGGATTTATCAGTTTCCTGACTTCCGGCAGCGGGGTCTTAATCCACGGTCCGTAAACAACTCCGCCAAACCAGGGGTATTGTTTATTCACATGGGCATAAAATTTGCCATACCACTCTTTACTTGGCTTAAACACTTGCGGCGACACCCAAATCTTTGCATTTGGATGATACTTATGAAGGACGATAGCCTCTTTCTCAAGCCAGCTAAACAACACATCGGGTTCAAGATCGCCGGGATCGCCTGCAGGGACAAACAAGGCATCCAGTTTAGGCAGGATGCTGAAGATCTTTTCCCGTTCTGCCAGTTCACTCTTAACAGAATCGGGTGAGCTATAATCACTTCCCATATTCGGGTACCACATCCAGACGTCAAGACCATATGATTTGCAAATCCGCGATTGCTCGACAATCATTTTAATCGCCGGCATTTTCATGTTTACACTTGTCTCATCATCATCGGTCCGTGGAGGCATAATCTCGATGCTGTTTACTCCAAAGATTGCCAGATCGCGGATGTAGCGGTCATACTGGGCAACGCTCCAGGCATCGTACGCATTTGTTTTAGGACGGTAACCGAGCTGGTGTCCACGGATTGGATAGGTGGGAGTCGATGAGATATTCAGATCAACAGGGATCAAAATTGAACTGGTATGTAGCTCCATTTTTCGGAGTAGTCGACCAATGCCATAAAGGGCTCCTCTCTCGTCGTGACCAGCGATAAGAATTGTTTTATTGTCAGGGAAGGCAATCTTATATCCGTCTTTGCCGGACACGGGTAAGTTACTTACCGCTTTTTTCCAGGTGTCAGGAAGTTTTTCCATTTGTCCTTCCACCGCAATGACAATTACCTGTTTAACCTCTGCAGGTGCCTTGTATACCACAGGCAGCAACAGTTTGGTTCGGATCTGAATCTCCTCCTGCAAAACCTGGACTGCCTTATTCAACTGCATATTTTTCTTATCCGGCAGAAAAACAGATGATTTGGAGAAATCGGTCATTTGAGGATACCCCGCTGAAGCAAACAGGATAAGGGCAATGACGAATAATGCAATTTGTTTTGTCTTCATTTTTTTAGTTGTTTTATGATTCTGTCAGTGGTATAAAATATCGAATATTAATACTTTCAGGCATTTCAGAGCCGGGTGAAAGTGAATATATTATTTAGTGGTCAGACACCTCTTCAGTGCATAAAACCAGGTCATCACTACTTCAGATACTAATGGAAGAAATGTCCTCCTTCAGTCTGAACCCAGTTCTTGTCACTACTCTTTTTGATGTAAAACCGCATCCTGTTGTTGCCCTCTTTTGCAAGGTAATCCAGCCTTACACTGTGAAACCCTTTTCTAAGCGCAGCAGTTCCATTATTGGCACCTTTTGCAGGATTCTTTTCATCGGCAACCAGCTTATTATCGATATAAAAGCGGCATGAATCATCGGCTTTGATCATAAACTGATAAAAATCGTCCTCTTCAACTTTTAAAAATCCGGAATAACATACTCCCCAAAAGTTTTTCCTGAGTGCAAGTTCAATGACTTTCAGGTTGTCTGCAACTCCTTGAGCTTTTGGAATCAGTTGGTTATAATCGGGAATTGACAACCAGTTGCCTTCGTAATACGTATAGTTTAAACCCGGTTGAGGATTGGTTACCTCTGTGGAAGAATAAAATTCCGATTTATCGAACCTCTTTGTTTCGGTAGACGAATATTCATCCTTCGAATTTTTAAGGAAGAATGAAATTGTGGAGCTCTCTGAAATTCCGACCGGATTCGAATAATTCTCTTCGGGTGAATCGTTAAGTTTATATACCGACTCAAGGGATCTGTATGGATGGACAAACCCAATATCGGCCTTACCGACAAAGATAGGTATTGATCTGTCGATAAACTCTGATTTAGTTGGTTCAACCGCCATCTGGAACCTCCCGTGTATTCCAAATTTCGGATAATCGGGATGGTTGTATTTCATATCCCAGTCGAGGCTTAACAGGTCAAGAGAATCAACAGATATTGGCTTTAACGAAGTAAAAGGAATTTCGGTTACCCCGTTACCTCCTGCAGGCAAATTGATTTCAAGCTCAGGTTTTTCTATCTGAAGCTGGTGGTGATGGAAGAAATTCAATTTAATCTCTAACTCTGAATCCGTCGGATTTTTGAACGAGAGATAAATGGTTCCATGCCGGAGCTTGTCGCCCCTGTTGCAAACGATCAGGTGGTTAAAGCAGGCATTTTCAAGTAGGGGTTTTGCGAGCACATTTGTTTTATCTGTACTGATATCGTGGGGCAGGATTCCATCCAGTCTCAGATTGGTGATTACCGGACCGTTATCTTTCATTGTTACCCACGAAACATGGTCAAATTCGCCAAAATAGTTACCCCTGAGCGCACTTCCGGCTCCCGTAGTAGCCAGAATATAGTAATTTGCCTCATTTCGCACGGCCTGATGATAGTGGTGTTCGTGCCCTGCAATAACCGTATATTTCCGGTTTTTTAATGCAGCTTCAATTTTTTCAAAACGGCCGCTTGTATTATAGGTCCAGATCGGATGGTGCATAAAGATGAAGGTCCATCGGACGTCCGCATTTTTTCTTAAAGTATTTAGAACAAAATCGGTCTGGCCGGATGTGAGGTTAACGTTCTCGTCATCGTTTGTATCAAGGGTAATGAAAAGCGTCTTTTTATAGACAAAGCTGTAATAGCGCCTGCCATAGAGTTTTTCCCATTCCCTTTGCATTATTTTATTAGTAATATCATGGTTTCCGGGAAGGTAGAAGAATGGCATCTGAAGTCCTGATATGATCTCGTTCATATTCTTCCAGTCTCTCTTGATGACCGTTGTATCGGTAGTATACCCAGGGATAAGGTCGCCTACACACATTACAAATTCGGGTTGTAGCAGGTTAAGCTTCTTCACCCCGTCTGCAAATACGCCAAATCGGCTCCCTCCATTGTTATCGCTCATGATCCCGAACTGGAAATTGCCGGGGTCATTATTGAAGTTGAGATTTGTCCACGGTTTTTTAACAGTCTCAACATCCGATTTGAAATGGGAAGGGGTGTTACAGGATGAAACAAAAAGCACGATGGCGAAATTCAGCAGAATAAATCGAATTCTCATAATTGCAATTTTATGCGAAATGATTTTTATAATTTTAATTCTTTTACTCCCGTAGTCCCGCCACCTTTAAGTGTCAGCTCAACCGGGGCATTGGTTTTCCAGGCCCCTTTGGTAAAGTCGGGAACATCGACCGAGTTGGAACGGTTGGCAACCGAGAGTTCACTCAGTGGCGCAATCGAGCTCCAGAGTGCTGCATCATAGACATTCTCGTCAAGGGGAAGTCCGTTACGCAGACAATCTATAAGCCTCCAGTCCATCATGAAATCCATACCACCATGACCTCCAATTTTTTTGGCCATTTCACCGATACGTTTTACGATTTCAGGGGTATATTTCTCCTCCACTTCTTTCATCTCAACCTCTGTAAGCCATCCGTGCCCCTTCGAAATGCGGGCAGGTTCGGGCCATTTGCAGGCCATCCCTTTCGTTCCGCTTACCAGGTGAATCCTTGAGTAGGGACGGGGACTGGTCACATCATGCTGGATCATAATCGTCTTCCCCTTGAATGTCCGGACAGTCGTTGTGGTCATATTCCCCCGAAACTGTTTTCCGGCAAATTCACCGTAGAAATTATCGGCAGCAGCCAGTTTTGTTGCTGTTTCGGCCATCAGGAAGTCGGCTGATGAGACGGAGGTAAGAAACTCCATCTTGTCGCCACGGTTTATATTCATGATCTGGCAGATCGGACCCAATCCGTGTGTGGGGTATAAATTCCCTTTCCTGTAATTCTCTTTGAGGCGCCACATCTCGGTGTATTTTGTCTTACTGAAATTCCCCTCGAGCAGATCGTGAATATAGGCCCCTTCGCCATGAATGATTTCGCCAAAATAGCCCTGGCGGGCCATATTCAGGGTCAGCAATTCGAAAAAGTCATAGCAGCAATTTTCGAGCATCATAAAATGTTTTCTGGTCCTCTCGGAGGTTTCAACGAGCTGCCAGCATTCATCGATTGTTTTTGCCGCGGGCACTTCGCTGACGGCATGTTTCCCATTCTCCATGGCATAGACTGCCATCGGAGTGTGCCAGGCCCATGGTGTTGTTATATAAATGAGGTCGATAGCGGGATTCTGACACATCTCTTTCCAGATCTCCCTGGTTCCTGAATAGGCTTTTGCACGCGGAAGTCCGTGTTTTTCAAGTATTGACTGGCACTTTTCCACCCGGTCGTCAAGCAGGTCACACAGCGCGACAATCTCAACCCCTTCGATATTCGACATCCGCTCAACAGCTCCCGGGCCGCGGTTGCCCAGACCTACAAACCCAATGCGGACCTTTTCGATTTTGGGTGCAGCGTAACCGCACATATTAAACTGTTGTTCATCAGTGTTTCCTTTGGTCCCGGATTTCTGTTCCCTGGCAGCTAATGCCGCCTGACCAGCGAGACCTGATGCGAGGAGCCCTGTCCCGATCATTGTCTTTCTGAGAAAATCTCTTCTGTCTGTTTTCATAGTCTGGGACCTATTTTTGGAATGAGAATTTATAGCCTGGCCTGATTTTATCGCCTGTTTTATAGATAACTGCCTCTGAAAGATAGATATTTGACCCTTCTGCTTCAGCTCTTTTTTCATTTTTTACGACTATCCTGATCGAATGCTTATCGTTGGGGAGCTGAGTGACCAGAAATATATTGGTATTTCCAGGGGACTGGTGTGCAAAGTTAAAGTAGCAGTCAATGGTCCTTTTCTTCACCCCATCGACATAAATATCTGCTTTGCCGCAGTTCCTGTCCCAATTACCAGCGATCGAAGCGCCAGTTCCTTCAAACTTGAATACTGCTTCATCACCGGCATTTGAACTGAATTTTGATTGAGGAATGGTATCCTCTTTAAACTTCGTTACCCATTTCCCCTTAAACTCCCAGCCATCTTTTTGAAATGGTGTCACACGCCGGTTGAATACAAGATTTGGAAACGACACCTCCAATGGACCCGGTTTAGGAGTGTGCGCTTTAATTTTTAATCCGCCATCCGTAACTTCCCCACCATTTTTGAGCGTTACTGTTTTAGCGTATTGAATTGTTTTTTCGATTGCTTTATTGAAGCTGTAATTGGTATTGATAAAAAGTGAATCGCTGATCGCAAGGACATGTTCACGATACACCGGTGGAAGTGCCCTGAACCCTTTCATCACCCCAAGAACACCAAGGGCACTCGATGGGTTGCAATCGGAATCCTGTCCGCAGCGTGTAGCGATTTCCATAGTTTTTAAGGGATCTCCCTCACCGTATAATAACCCGAAGACAATATAGGCTCCATTGAGTTTGGCATCGATGTTGTAGCTTGAGCCTGCTCCGCACATATCGGTTTCTGCCCATTTCCCTTCAAGTTCACTCCATGCAGCACGCCAATCGACAGGAAACCGACTGTGCAAAAGAATCGCATCATTTACGATTTTTGAATAATCGCTCTCGTTGGGAATCGCCTGGAGGGCTTTTTTTACAATCCTGAGCATATCATTTTCAAAAAAGGCTGATGAATAGAGGGCTGCGACGAAAATACCCCCGTAAACACCATCTCCATAATTCATGATATGGCCAATTTTGTCTGCCATCTTTATCACATTATCCGGCATGCCCGGACTGATCATCCCGATAAAGTCAGCTTCTATCTGAAAATCAATATCATCTGCATGTGAATTATAATCAGGATGCCCTGATTTCGGAGGAAAGATACTGTCGAAATAGTTTTTTCTTCCCTGAACATTTGCATGCCATAATGGATAGCCCGATTTTGCGAAAAGTTCCTGAAATTTTTTCGCCGGGGCATCCATCCCGTAACGATCCATTGTCATCATGAAAGTGAGCTGCACGTAAATATCATCTTCCAGCAGCGAAAGCTTAATATCGGATGGAGTCCATTTAATCGAATCCTCGAAGGTGAATCCGTGTGCCTTAAACTCGGTTGGAACGCCATAACTGACACCAATCATCTTCCCGGCCCAACCTCCGGCAATTTTGTCTTTTAGAACTTCGATCGGAATTGTCCGCTGTTCAAACTCTTTTTTCTTCCCGAATGCTGTAAGAGACAACGCGATGAAACAGGAGAATAGCAATATTTTGATCATAACCATTTAAATCGAAATAAGCCGAGGTAGTTAACCGATAAGTTTTGAAAAAGCAGCCATTGACAAAATTATGGCTGCTTTTTATCTGATTCGTTAATAGACTGTTTAGGTTTATTGACAGCTTATTGCCTGTTTTTTAATAACAGGTTTTTATCGTTCATAACAAACATGCGCGTGCTTTGTGTGTATTCACCCTTGAACGGGGATTTATATTTCAGATCGACGTAGAATGCTTTGAACCCGGATTCAGGTATTTGCACCTGGACCGTAATCTCCGCTTTATTGGCTGAATTCAAACTTGTTCCAACCCATTTTTCATCCCTGAAATCCTGATCTTTTGAGTCGGCACTCCAGATTAGGGCGTCCAAAAGCAGTTCAGGAGTCGATTTGATCTTCAGCGTTACCGTTCTGCCATCCTGCGAAATTGTATAATGACAAATCGGATATTTACCGTTTGTTACCGTTGTTCCCACAAAAGCACTAAGGGTCGCGAATGCCTTCTTCTTGTCGCCGAGGTCATGAGCAGCATTTGGCGTATAACAGATGTGATTGTCACCCGGGATACTGTCAATATAGTTTTTCACGGCATCCGAAGGCCAATAAGGATCGTTGGTACCCATGAAAAGCATCTTTGGCATTGTTAACGTTTTACGGTAGGAGTAAGGATCGACCATTTTCACAAGGTCGCTCCCCCCGGGAGTGTTAAATTGCTGAGCAATACCCAGTTTAACGTAGTCTTCAATTTCAATGCTGTAATCGCCCCATACTACTTTCTGGTAATCAATGTTCACAGGCATGTTTAGCACATCGATA
Organism: uncultured Bacteroidia bacterium; assembly: GCA_903859795.1. GTDB lineage: Bacteria > Bacteroidota > Bacteroidia > Bacteroidales > Prolixibacteraceae > JAAFHB01. Next base: position 6,901 of record CAIOOC010000499.1, on the reverse strand, counting down.
ACCATTGGACCTATTGCTTTTACACGCTTGTCATTTGCCCCGGTCAGCCAGGTTGTCCAGCCTCTTTTTGAAGCGCCCGAAACGATAAAATGTCCAATGTTTCTTTTGATCTCTTTCTGGGAGAATTTCTGGACAACATCCATTGCCCTGACCGCACTTTTGGTCATTGGAAATAGTAATGGCCATGAGAAGTCGTGATCCTGAAGGTAGCTGTGAAGCGTGAATGAGATCAGAGCATCCTCGGTGCGGTCGCCATATAATGGCTGATTGGGCACCTGCCAGATCAAAGAAACGATTGACCTATTGGTCTTCGCCAGCTGACTTAGATTTGTGACCAGATCCTCATCCCATTTATGGGTAGTGGGGACAGTTTTATCGTTGTGACCGCCGGTAATAAACAATAGTGCATCATTATATTTTAGGATCTCCGGAACCATAATGAACATCTCATGTTTCCAGGTAATTGTGCGCCAGGTCTGCGAGGTATATTCCAAACGATATAACATCACACCATCTCCCTGTTTTTTTTCTTTAACTTCCCATTTAAAGGATGTATCGCCATTATGAAGGTAGGCCTGGAGTGCCGTTTCAGGTGTGACCGCAGCATGCGAACCCGCCGAAACCGTTAAAAAAGAACAAAATAATACTAAAAATCCAACTAATACTTTCTTCATTGTAAATTATTTAATTTAAAACCTGTTGAAAAAATCAGGCAGGGATATTTATAGAATACCTCCTGCCTGATCATATTTTGTTTCCTGTTTACCAGGGTTTATTCGTCCCTTGCTCAAGCCAGGTTTTGGACCAGTTGCTATTTTGTCCGTCAGTTGAATAAGTGGTAGTCTGAAGTTTGCCGATTGCAGCGTTAGAATTGTCAGGATTGTAAAGCTGTTCGTTGTTCCCGTACATAAATCGCACTGGAATTACTGGTCTTTTGGCTGCCGGCCCTGAAATTAATACCGGTAATCCGGTTCTGATATAATCCATCCATGCTTCTGCAGAAGCTGTCCAGCTGGCTATCCATTTTTGGTCCATAACCTGGGCAAGTGTGTTATTAAAGGCCACGCCATCATTGGTAATATAGGAATCATATGAACTGCCTAGTCCCCATGCTTCCATTGAAGCTTTAATACCGGCATTATAATGATCAGCTGCAGTCCCTCCGGCGTTCCAGCCTTTAAGAGCAATCTCTGCAAGACTGAAATGAACTTCGGCGGCAGACAACATACGAACTTTCAACAGGGGTCCGGCGGCACTTTTGTAAATGTCGTTCAATTGGGAAACTTGTGGATTTGCATCGCCCTGGTTCAGGTTAGGACTTAAATTGTAAAGGAACTCAAAGGTGGACCAGGCAGGAGGTAAACCAATATAATTCTGATCCAGATTCAGCGGCAGTCCAAATTTCGCCACATAATCATTTGCAACTTTTTGGGAGATAATTCGTTTTCCATTTATGATCTGGTCGTAATTATCAGGTTTGGTAGGATCAATCACCAACGGGGTTTTTACTTTAGCCGCCCATATCCCTAATCGGGGATCATTTAACGCTTCCAGTTTCAGAACCAGGGTCCCACACATTTTAACCCGGGTAAAACCGGAAATATCAGAGCTGAACTGTGTGGCCGTTGGCCAGGAATCGGCGGGACTTAATCCTATAAAACTATAGGCTGCATCATCAGCTGCATCAAGAATAAGGGGGAAATTGGCTGGTTGGCCTGTGATTTTCTCAATTCCCGCCTGTGCAATTGCCGGCTCTTTTGTTGAAACCCTCAGGTAATAGCGTAAAGCAAGTGAATTGGCAAATTTGCGCCATTTGGAAACATCACCTGCATATAGGACATCCTGGCTTTGATTAATCTCTTTATAGTCACTCAGATTTTTGGAAAATAAGGTGTTGGCGCTATCGAGCATGGCAATCACTCCCAGGTAAATATCTTTCTGCGGGTCAAAAACAGGTTGGAAATATGCAGAGCCCTGTTCTCCCTTAAGCGCCTGACTGAATGGTGCATCTCCCCATAGATCGGCGATTATTCCAAAATTATAGGCTTTAAAAACCATTGCAACACCGGTCTGAAATTCGAGCTTTGCTGCTTTTGATTTATTAAGCATCTCATCGGCGTTCCTGAGCGTACTATAATTACCAGCCCAGCTCTGGTCGCTCCAATCGTAATGGTTGTGGCCACCTGACCAGCCGTCATATTGAGTATGTTGCATTACGCCTGCAATATCTCCATAACCTAATCCAATGACTGTTCCACCAGTTAAGGTGATAACGGTAGCCATCAGAAGGTTGGGTGAGGCAACAGTGGGGTCAACACCGTTCGGGTTGACATTCATTTGTGTCAGATTCTTACAGGAAGAAATAAGTACCGCAAACAGTAACAAAACTGCCGAGATTTTATTTATTTTAGTATACATAACGTCAAATTTTTTAAGTTTCTAAAAAGTCAGGTCAAATTTAACACCAACAGGTATTACCCAGGGATCCAGGTTGTAGCGCTCAATCCCTTGTTTAAATTGGATGCCTCTCTTACCTTCTGTTGATTGTTCAGCCTGGAATGCACGTTCAGGATCGACTCCGATTTTAGCCTTAGTCCAAATCATGATGTTCCTGCTATATACAGAGACAGAGAACCCTTTTATCCCAGGCATTCTGTTAATCATTGGGGCCGGGAGTTTATAACTGAGGGAAACTTCTCTCAATTTCACAAAATCGGCGTCAAACATCGCATCTTTTGTAAAATCCCATCCGTTGCTGATTGCATAAGGTTGAAAAAGGGTTCCGGTATCACCCAGATTTTCCTGATATGTTGTTCCTCCATTCCCGTCAGATACGGCGATTACCCCCGGATCAAACGTTCCGTCATTTAAATAAGTTCCGCTCAGATTTTCACGGAAACCGCCCAACTCTTTGGTTGGACCCCCAACTACGTGAAATCCGTTCAGGATATATTTGTTCTTATTAGCCATCAGCCAGTCGCGAAGCACTTTTCCGGTTCTTCCACCAGGGTTAATCATGCTTTTCAGCCAGGAACCGGAGTACCCATCATCACGCCCGTAACGCTCTGTTTGCGAAACAAACTGGCCGCCACATCTCCAGTCAATAGTGAAGTTCAGGGCAAATGATTTCCAGGTCAGTGTTGAATTAACACCTAAGATAAAACGAGGATTATAGTTTCCGATCTTGTTTCTGTCTGCTGGGTTTTTTTGATCCGAAATGTTTTTATCAATCTGCCACTCATAGTCTGGCTGGGATGCAATAATGGGGAAACCATAATATGGGGAGTTTTTATCCTTAACTACCAACATTGAGGCATCGTAAATAGCTCCCACCTCATCGCCGACGTATGACCATGCGCCACCTTTTGCATCTTCCCAGAATTTGATCGCTTCAATACCCGGGGCAATCGATTTTACTCTTGTCCGGTTGCGTGACAGGTTGGCACTGATATCCCAGCTCCAGTCTTTTGTTTTTATTGGTGTTCCGCCCAATGTAAGTTCCCATCCTTTGCTTTGAAGTAATCCGGCATTAATGTTAATTGCGTCTGACCCGGTAGAACTTGCGATTGGAATATTTCGAAGGATCTGGTTGCGGTTATCAGCATTATAATATGTCCCTTCAAATCGTAACCTGTTATGAAACAGCCCCAGGTCAATACCTACTTCCTTGGAAGTTGCTTCTTCAGGTTTTAAGTTTGGAGCCAGCAGTGTTCCTGATTTGGCAAGCCTGATAGCGCCGCCCCATTGCCCGGCATTACCATAAGTGTTTATAAGCTGATAGGGATCAGTGTCATTACCTACTTTGGCCCATCCACCGCGAACTTTGAATAACGAGACATTATCACCAAGTGCAAGGATTTTATCTATTAGAAAACTTAATGAGGCCGATGGGTAAAAATAAGAGCGATTCGCTTTAGGCAATGTGCTCGACCAATCGTTACGAGCGGTCAGATCCAGATAGATCTTATCTTCCCATCCCAGGTTAGCAACTGCATAAACGCTGTTAATCGCCTTTTGAGAATACCCGCTACCATAAGCCAGAGTTCCTGACTTAATATTATTCACTGAAAATACATTGGGAACGATAAGACCTGCAGTTGATGAATTCGAAATACTCTGGCCATTCGTGTAAAGTTCATTAGCCCCGGCAGAAACTGAAACGCTGAAGTCCTTCAATTGTTTGGCGTAGGTTGCCAAAACGTCGGTATTTCGCTGATAACTTTTTGATTCCGAGATACCATAAGCCCCATTATTTGGTTCACCCGTATACCCCGGACCGATCTTTGACTCACGGGTTTCGTTAAACTGATCCAAAGCATAGCGCACAAAAACACTTAATTCTTTGGTTATCTGCCAGTCAGCTTTAATGTTGCCGTAAATCCTGTCCCTTGTATAGCTGTTATTAACCTCATAGGCAAGGAAATACGGGTTATTGTAAGTGTAATAGGGAACGTTCTGTGCAATCCCTTGCTGTCCTGGCGCCCAATAACTTCTCAATTCACGGATATCGGTATTTTGAGGCACATGGTATGCCCACTGCATTGGATTTGTTCCCCGATTACTTGATGGTCTGTTGTTTGACCAGGATTTATTTATATTGATATTGGAACTTACCGTAAAATTATCTTTAACCTTGAACGAAGCCGATGTAGTTAAATTGTTTCTGAACATATCGGAATTTGGAATAACCCCCTTGTTTGTCATGTTTGATACCCCGATACGGTAGTTGAAAGCATCAGTGTGATTCGAAACTGCAACCTCATTTGATGTTGTAATTCCCGTTTGAACAAAATGCTTAACGTTATTAGGATGTGAAACCAGTTCAGTTGGTACCTGCACGCCGTTTGCATCCCTTGGGCTGTCCCATTGAACAGCAAAATAACCTTTATCCAATGGTGTACCATCGCCTGACATTTGTGCAGGATCTACAACCAGAGTTGTGCCTGGCGGTAAATCTGCCGGGGTATAAGGTAAAAATCCCGAGGCAAACTCTTTGGAGATATCCCAGAATTTGTAAGGGTTGTCAAAAACTGTATTTGAGGTAACTTCAATTTTAACCCCCTTATTCTTCTTTCCCGACTTCGTGGTAATTAATACAACACCGTTCCCTGCCCGGGACCCGTAAAGCGCTGCCGCACTCGCACCTTTCAAAACTGAAACATTTTCAATATCGTTGGAGTTGATGTCAGAGATGGCATTGCCATAGTCTACATTATTGTCGCTCCCAAACCCGGAAACGTTGTTTAACGTATTTGAAATAGGAACACCATCCACCACAAACAACGGCTGATTATCGCTGCTCAAAGAGGTAGCACCCCGGATCACCATGCTGACCGATGAACCGGTACCACCCGTGGAATTAATCTGTACACCAGCGACTTTACCTGATAGCGCGTTAATAGCATTTTCCTGAACAACTCGCGACATATCCTCGCCACTGACTTTAGCGACTGCAAACCCAAGAGATTTTTCCTTCCTGGATATACCCAAAGCAGTAACGACAACTTCATCTACTGCCAATACATTCTCACTAAGGATTATATTCAGCGTTTTTTGACCATTCACCACTACTTCCTGCGTTTTGTAGCCAATAAATGAAAAGATCAATACAGCATTGTTTCCGGGAACTTCAATGTTAAATCCCCCGTCACTGTTGGTAACAGTTCCTTTTGTGGTTCCTTTGAGCTGAATACTAACCCCGGGCATTGCGACCTTGTCTGCACCTGAGATGACTTTACCGCTAACCGATATACCTTGCTCTGCTACTGTGTTTCCCTGAAGCCCGCTATGTTCCGGCGATCCGGAACCGGGCAATGCTGCTCCGATAATCAATGTTGTTGCCAACATTACAGGCTTTAATTGCCTGATTATTGATTTTAATAAGCTTTTATATTTCATAATTAGTTTTTATTCGGGTTTGAAATTGAGATAATTGGTTTATCCGGACTGACGCCCGTTTATTTAACCGCATCAAAAGTCAAAATAAGTGCATTTGTGTTCAATGGATAATAGTCGGGCGATGCTGTTATAAAACACACAAGCCTCATAGAATTGTCAGTTATTTCCTGAACAATCACCTTCCTTTGCTTATCCATAAAGCCAACAAACTCGGTTCCGGAAAAATCCAATGTGCTGACCCCCGGATAAGTAACAGTATAAGTTGGAGGGCCATAAACTGATGGAACCGCGAAATCTTCTTTTTCGACATAGGTAAACGTGGCTCCAGTTTGGGGAGTATATTTCCCGGTACACATTCCATAGTCCTTTCCGCCGGCATTGACAATCCCGGCTCCACCGGTAGTTTCCATTTCATAAACCAGACCGGCAAATGAAGCGCCATCCGATTTGACATCGTGTTCATACTTGCCATCAAAATGAAATGTATAAGTATCGTCATAAACTTCCGACATCCCCAGTGAAGAACCAAATACTCCTGCAGGAAGAGGGCCCGTTCCATAATCCGTGAGCGATGCGTCTGCATTTACAAAGGCATCCCCTGAATAGCTGGCGCTAAGTTTCCATGTTTTCCCTTTATAACCAGCTGCAGTGTAGTCTCCTGTCAGTAATGAATATGGAGTTAGCGAAACAGCCGCGGTAACCATGGCAGACGCTGTATCTCCTTTTGCATCGGCTCCAATCAGTTTAACCTTGTAGTAACCGCCATCCTTGTAAATATGTACAGGACTCTTATCCGTACTTTTTGTCCCGTCGCCAAAATCCCAGCTCCAGGTTGTGGCACGTAATGTCAGTGCAGTAAAAGCAACCTGTTTGTCTACAATACTGTAGAAAATTCCTACCTGAGGCGGCTCAGAAGAGGCTGTATCTTTCTTACATGATTGAAACAGCGTCATCCCTGCAGCAAGAACAAAGCATAACAAACGTAATTGTTTTCTCATAATTG
>CAIOOC010000498.1 GCA_903859795.1 uncultured Bacteroidia bacterium | reverse complement strand
TGATTAGTTAGTCACCGGGTGAGTGCCGAAAACCTGAACACTCACCCGGTGACTAATACTAAATTACCCGTGCCACCTCGCCGTGCATATGCAAATCAAGTCCGCTTTTCTGAATGGCATCTGTTACCTTCACCGGGACGAACCGGTTGATCGCATGCAACATAAACCAGGTAAACGAACTTGCCCAGATAATTGCGAATAACAGGGCTACCACTTCCTTGGAAATCAGTTCGAAACCTCCTCCATACAACAGTCCGTTTATGGTTCCCGGATTGATAGTGGTTGTTGCGAATATTCCCAGTAAAATTGTCCCGAAGATTCCACCAACGCCGTGAACACCCCAGACGTCGAGGGCATCATCCCATTTCATCCGGTTTTTAAATTCGACTGCCAAATAGCACACAATCCCGGACATTGTGCCAATAAAAGCTGCCGCCCCTACGGTGACATAACCTGCTGCCGGTGTTATGGTTGCAAGACCTGCGACGGCTCCGGTCATTAAACCGATGAAGGTGGGCTTCATCTTTCCGGTATTCCACTCAATGAGCAACCACGTTATGGCAGCAAATGAAGCCGAGACATCAGTATTAATAAAGGCGGCTACAGTGATTTCATTCATATCGAGTTCGCTGCCGGCATTGAAGCCATACCACCCAAACCATAATAACGTTGTTCCGATGGCAACCAACGGGATATTATTCGGCTCATGTTCTCCACCCTTCCGTTTCCCAACATATATTGTTGCCACAAGCGCTGCAAAACCCGCAGTGGCATGAACTACAATTCCCCCTGCAAAATCGAGAACTCCCCATTGCTGAAGTATTCCTCCGCCCCAGATCATATGGACGAATGGATAATAAACGAATATCTGCCAGAATATCAAAAAGAAAACATACGATTTAAAGGTGACCCGATTAATTATAGCTCCGGTAATCAATGCAGGTGTGATAATTGCAAACATCATTTGATAGGCAAAGAAGACGTATTCAGGGAAAGCTTTCCCAACCATCATCGTTTTTGGGGTAACGCCATGCAGGAATGCCTTGTCAAGGTTTCCAATGATCCCCCACATATCGGTTCCGCCAGCCAGGGTACCACTAAAACAAAGAGAATATCCGAAGCTAAACCAAAGTACCGTTGTCAGTCCCAAAGAGACAAAGCTCTGCATCATGATATTGAGAATGTTCTTTTTGTTTCCCAGTCCACCATAGAAAAATGAGAGGCCTGGCGTCATAAGCATTACAAGACTTGTGGCCAGGATCATAAACGTAGTAACCCCTTTGTCAATCATTTGTTAAGAATTTGTGTTTTTATTGTAAGAATTGTGTAAAAATATAAAATATTGACAATGAATTACGAAAAATGAGGCATTTAGAATGGATATGTATTCTTTTGGATGTGATAATGCAATTTTATAAGGGGTGCCTTTGGTTAAAACGGAATCAGCAGATCACCAGTTAATCTGATTTTCGGACCATTTTAGAAGTCCAATTATTTATTATATTTGAAATAGTAAACTACTAATACTTAATCAAAATGGGAATGTTAAGCGAATTCAGGCAATTTGCCATGCGGGGAAACGTCGTCGATTTGGCAGTGGGGGTGATTATCGGAGGAGCCTTTGGGAAAATAGTCTCTTCATTTGTCGCAGATGTCCTTATGCCGCCTATTGGAGCGTTACTGGGTGGGACAGATTTTACAGGATTGAAGCTGGTCATAAAAGAGAAGGTTGTGGAGGTGGGCGGCAAAGTGATTTCTCCGGCTGTTACCATCAATTACGGTAATTTTATCCAGGTTACCATTGATTTTCTAATTATCGCCTTCTCAATATTTATGATGATTAAGATGATGAATGCGATGAATAAAAAGGAAGTTCCTCCTGCTGCCGCTCCGGCAGAACCTTCAAATGAGGAGAAATTATTAATTGAAATAAGGGATTTGCTTAGAGACGGTAAGTGAGGTCATTTTGGCAAAACAGAGGCTGACTTTATTTAAGGGTCAGCCTCTGTCTTTCTTAAAAGCTGCATTCTTTATTTTTGATGAAACTCCTCAGAAACAAATTCAAGGACTTTTGGTAATGCATCCCGCCAGTAAGTCCAGTTATGTACACCGTCCCTTACACGAAATTCATGGGGAATGTCTTTCTTTCTCATGGCAATATGAATCAGACAGTTCCCCTCGTACAGGAAGTCGTCGTCACCACAGTCAATGTACCAGCGAACTGCTTTTTTCTGCTCATCGGGCATTCGGTTTACAAGTTCTATCGCATTATGATTTTCGAAGTATGCTTTGATTTTCGCTTCGTCTGTAATTTCAGGATTGGTTTTTTTAATTCTGTTTTTGGCCTCATCCATATTTAAGGGGCCTACGTAAGCGCTTAAAGGACATGCGGATGAAAATAGTTCAGGATGATGAAGGGCATACATGAAAGATCCCCCACCGCCCATAGACAAACCGGCAACAGCGCGGTATTGTTTTTGGGCTTTTATCCGGTATTTCTTTTCAATTGCCGGGATAAACTCCTGAAAGAAAAAATCCTCATAGTTCCAGTTTCCCGCAATATTGTTAAAATAGCCCATCTGGCCCGTATCAGCATCAGGCATTACAATGATCATTGCAGTAGCTGATCCGTCTTCAATGGCCTTGTCGGTGATGCGCTGAACCTCGCCAAATTGTACCCATCCCGTATGATTATCGGTTGCACCATGAAGTAGATAAAGAACGGGATAACTTCGCTGCGAATTTTCATAACCAGATGGCAGATAAATGGCGTATTTGCGGTCACTTTTCAAAATTTTACTCGGTATTGTGAGGTCATCAAAAACCTTGCTTGGCTGGGCTGATGCCAACAATCCAAAACAGATAATAAGTGAGGTTAACCAAAAGGCTTTTTTCATAATAGATTTATTTAGTGTGTTCTATGACTATGGTAATTGCGTAATATCCGGTAAGGGCTGATTTAAAGAGAATGAAGTTTTCGTCTGGTTACGAATAATAACAAAGGTATGTTTTTTTGAAATTTTACCCTCATTTTGAACATAGTCTTTTAAGTCTTGAATTGTTTTTATTTTAAATCCGTTAATTTGCCGCATCAGGTCACCGGAACGAAAACCCATAGTGATTGCCATTGAATTTTCAGGTACCAAAGCCAGCGCTATTCCGCCTGAATCAAAACTAACTCCATAGGCTGACATTTCGACTCCTGCAGGTTCCCGTAAGGTCATATCCATCCAGGTGTATTGGATCTTTTGGCGCTTCGTCACCGCTGCATTAATTTTGATTGACGGTATTTCCGGCACCTTTGCAATTGCCTTTAGAGAAGGTTTTAGAACGCCAAACTGATCCATTGGAAAATTGGCAAACTCAAACTTTAGTGCAGGGGAGTCGCCCGAAACCTGGAAATTGCCCCTCTGAGGATCTACAAATAAGGGGTTCCCAAAACCGGAGTTTTTATCACAGCCATTGATCGCAAAACGGGTCATTGATTCCTTATCCGATACATAGAAATTAAAATCCAGTTCCTTTCCCCATTTCCCGTTATCTGCGATTGTGGCATTCATAATTGCAGGTTGATAGGGTAGAAAGAGAATATTGTTTTTAAATACGTCACCACTGTTGGGATACCAAACGTGTGGATGTAATCCATTGTTGATGATTATATTATTTGTAGCCGTTCTTTGATATCCTTCTCGCATCTTCAGTCCTCCATTAAGGAGCAGGTTGCCGGTGATTACATATTGGCTTGAACCGTCGTCCAGGTCGATGTCCCAGCCGTGATCGCAACGCCATCTGCTATTCCGAATGATATTGGGTTCCAGCATATCAAGGTATGGTAAACCAGGGTCTTGCAACACGGCTACGACTGTTTCCTTTACATCAGGTGTCCAGTATCTGTCTCGTCCCCACGAATTAAAACTTCCATGATCGCCCGTCTCCAGAACCGTATTGAAAACGTCGCAGTTTTCGATGATATGACCCCCAAAGGTTCCCTCATTGATGTTGATTCCGGCTCTCGGCACATCGTAAATTGAGCAATGGTTTACCCTTATTTTATGTGACATCGAGATCTGGATTGGTGCCGTTTGTTTTTCATCCCTGCCGGTGAGGGTAATCAGGCAATCCTCGACAAGGCAATCTTCAGGGAAGTTATCCCCCTTTGGTCCCGGGGTTCGGTCGATCTGAGTATAATTCTGTGGACCATAAGTGAATATTGGACTTCGCACGGTTAAAGGATCTCCCACGAAGGCAATCCCGTTTGCACCGCTCCCATGGATATAACAACCCTGGATGGTGATTCTACGGTTATAGTTATTCACAAATATCGTATTCCCTCCAACCTGATCGAACTCGCAATCTGAAATGGAACAATTTTCAGCCCCATTATAGAAAACTGCTCCTCCGCGATATACCGTCCAGTCGGATCGCAGGAGGGGTTCTTTATTATCCATGAATGTCCGGGCCGTATGTCTGAAAACAAAACCTTTTAGTTTGACGGATCTTACCGGTGTGGACTTGGAACCTTTAAATTCTATCAGTTCTCTGAGCCGTACGATCTCTACTTTTGCAGTTTTCAGTTCTGTCAAAGGTTCCGGAATATAATACAATTTTTCCTCTTTGGAATTAAAGAACCATTCACCCGGAGCATCGAGCTCCTCCAAGATATTTTCCACCATCCGGTAAACGGGGTGCATTTTGGAAGCACGGTTGTTTTGCCATCCACCTTCATACTCAAGTTTTCCGTCACCACTTTTACCATTTATTAACCAGTGCATATCGCCCCATAAGGCAGAATGCATGGCATGGATATATCCACCGGCTGGGTTTTTCCATCGGGCTATTCTTTCGGTGGTTAGGGGATCATCCGTACTGTCCGGAATGTCATTATGGTTTAACTCCCACGTGTCAAAAACATTTTTCCCCGGAACCGCATTTGGGAAACGGGCCATTCGCTGACGGTGACCATTGATATAGAGTTGGTCGATAATTGTATTTTTGGGAACCGAGGCTATGAAAATCCCGTTTCTAAAAGACTCCCACTGAAGTTTTAACCGGCTTCCGCCACTAATGATTGTTTGTCCTTCATCCTCTGCCGAATAGGTTACAATGGCACCATTGCTCCTGCTGTCATCCTCTGTAAATATTATTGGCTGAGGAAGGTAGTATGTTCCACATGCAAAAATTACAGAAACTGAGCGATCTTTCGGAATCTTACGGGCCAGTATTTGCGCCATTGCAAAAGTAGCAACAGGATTCTCTTTGGTTCCCGGATTCTTATCATTGCCCTGAAGTGAAACATAGACCTTTTGAGCTGTCGATGAGAAGCTTAAAAAAGGAACCAGTAAAAAAAGTAATACGATTTGGTTCAGCCTGGGTTGCATTTTGAAAGATGTGGAGTTTAATCGTAATGTCTAATAATTTTGTCCGGATAAATAAGTAAAGGGAAACATATATAACCGTAATTCGGAGATGCTGTTTCATTTTTTTAACCGCAGAGATCCGCAGAGAAGTCGCTAAGTTACTCAGCGATAAACAATAATGTTTTCTGCTTTGCGATTCTCCGCGGTTCTCAGCGGTTAAATTTTTATTTTTTCTTATCGGTGTCTCACTATATTATTTCTTAAATATTACTTTAAACGTAACAACCTGCCATTCGGGTAGCTTCGCTGGTTTGCTGATTACAAGTGCTGCACTTTCCTGTTTCCAGGATATTTTTTCATCATTTCCAAGCATTGTTACCGATTCAATTTCCTTCTCCGCCAGCCTTGAACTCTTCCCCAGGGATTTGATCTTTACGGAAGCAGTGGGTGTGCCCAAACAGAAAGCGTAGAGAATATCTCCTTTTTGGGTAAAGCGGATATCGCCTGCTGTATATTTTACCTTCTCTTCATTGAAATTTCCCGATTTGACAATTTTTGCATTGGCAGGTTTCTCTCCGTATAACTTCCAGGGACGGGTTCCATAAATACCTTCACCGTTTGCGGCTGTCCATTTACCAATCTCATCAAGGATCTTTAACATGTCAGGTTCCAGGTCACCTTCAGGGGTTTGTACGACATTGATTAATAGGTTCCCGTTCTTACTTACAATATCAACAAGCATCTGAACGATCTCCGTTGCACTTTTGTATTTCTGCCCGGTGCGGTAGTACCAGTCACCAATGGAGGTGTCGGTTTGCCAGGGAAATTTATTGATGGTGTCTTTCACTCCCCTTTCAAGATCTTCAACCCACATTCCCTGGGATGATTGTTTGCAATTGTATACAGCTTCGAGTTTTCCGCCATTCTTTTTGATATCCTCATTGTAATAATGTGAGACCATCTCTCGTCCTACATCGCCGAATGGGAAATTACTGTCAGAATAAAGGAGGTCCGGGTGATAGTTGTCAATCAGCTCTTTGATTGAATTTAGCCACTCCTGTTGGTTCCCCGGATCTGTAGTTAACCATTCTTTGTCTTTTGCTGCTGCTTTTTTGTGGTAAAGATCTTCATATTTTGTATCCGTTCCATCGTAAGGTATTCCCTTCATGGAACCCTTCTTATCTGCAAGGTGACTGGCCTGAAACCAGGTATAGCTTGCTCCCAGGTGCTCGGATACTCCGAAACGGAGACCCTCTTTTTGGGCAGCTTTCTGCCAGGTCCCCAACACATCTTTCTTCGGTCCCATATTGGCAGCATTCCATTTGTGAATTTTTGAATTCCAGAGAAAGAAATTATCGTGATGAGTTCCCATGCTCACAAAGTATTTTGCGCCGGTCTTTTTGTAAAGTGCCATGAGTTTTTCAGGATCCCAGCGCTCCGCTTTCCAAAGCGGGATAATGTCCTTATAACCAAACTTTGAAGGGTGTCCGTAATGTGCAACGTGGTATTTGTTATCTGCACTTCCCTCCTCATACATCTGCCGTGCATACCAGTCTCCCTGTCGGGGGACTGCCTGCGGTCCCCAGTGAGCCCAGATCCCAAATTTGGCATCGCGGAACCACTCCGGATATTGATACTGTTTGAACGATTCATCCGTTGGCTTAAACGTTTGTGAATAGAGATTTCCGGAACATAGCACTGCCAGCAGTAGTGGCAAAATCATCAGTTTTGAAAATCGAGGATTGTTTCTCATGGTTATGTATTAATGGTTGTTTATGTTATATTTATTATGGAATAATTCTGACAATCATAATGTTTTTAAATTATAGAATCTGAAGCAGTTTCCCCCCAGGATCTTTTCCTTTGTATTGGAATCAAGTTGCTCGATGTAATTTTTGACTATGCCAATTATCTCTGAATAGCTTCCTCCCAGAAGGCAAACCGGCCAATCGCTTCCGATCATGAGTCTCTCCGGGCCAAAGGCTTCGAAAATCACATCCAGATATGGTTCAAAAGTTTGTTGAGTCCAGAGGTCTGTATCTGCCTCGGTGACCATTCCTGAAAGTTTGCAGCAGACATTCGGATATTGGGCAAGCTGTTTGATGTCTGTTCTCCAAGGCTCCTGAATTCCCTCTCGGATGAGGGGTTTGCAGATATGGTCAATTACAAAAGGTTGATCCGGAAATTCAGCAACGAGGGTTGATGCAAACTTAAGATGTTTTGGGAACAGGAGCAGATCGTAAGTCAGGTTATATTTCCTAAGCAGACTTATCCCATTTCTGAAAACCTCGCGAAGCATAAATCGGTCATCCGCCTCATCATGGATTACATGCCGAACGCCCACAAGTTTTTTATTTTGGGTAAGTTCTTCCAGTTGGTTATCAATATCGGGAGCACATAAATCAACCCATCCGACTACACCCAAAATCTTCGGATTTTCATTGGCCAATTTAAGAAGCCATTTTGTCTCTTCGATGGTTTGCCTGGCCTGCATAACCACTGATCCGTCAAAACCTTCATTTGATAAATCACTTAGCAGGTCGACGGGCAAATAGTCTCTTCTGAGAATATTCATCGATTCGTCGATCCAGCCATATTCGGCGTTATTGTATATCCAGAGGTGATGGTGACTGTCGATTCTCATATTCAGGTTTAATCTAATTCAACAATTGCTTTAATAACACCCATTTGAGGATTAAGAAGTTGAGGAAATATCTCCGGCAGTGAATCAAATGGCAGACGGTGCGAGATCAGTGCCGCGACATTGACTTTGCCATTTCTGATATTTTCCACCACCTGATCAAAATCTTCACGTGTTGCATTACGGCTGCTTCGCAGGGTGGTTTCCCTTTTATGAAACTCGGGATGGTTAAAGCTGAAGGCTTCCCTTTGAATCCCAACCATTGTAATCCTGCCGCCGTGCGCCAGAAATTCAAGGCTTCCCTCAATTGCCCGTTTATTTCCGGTTGCATCGATCACTGCGGTGACCATCTCTCCGTTTGTGATCTTTCTGATTTGTTCTGCAGGATTTTCCAGCGCATTCACCGTATAATCGACACCGAAGTATTTTTTAGCGAATTCGAGTCGGTCGTTATTCACATCCATTGCAATTACCTTCGCCCTGCTGATTTTTGCAAATGCCATTACGCCAAGGCCGATGGGACCTGCGCCGGTAATTAAGACATATTCGTCAGCACTGATTTCGGTAATTCTGATTGCATGAGCGCCAATGGCCATCGGTTCAACCATTGCAAGTTCGTCAAAGGTTAATCCTTTTCCGTCGATAAGTGCATATTCCGGAATTTGGATATATTCTGTCATTCCGCCATCGATATGAACACCTGCCCCCTGAATATTTGTGCAGCAGTTGGGTTTCCCGTTGCGGCAGGCGATACAGGTATGGCACGGAAAATAGGGGATAAAGGTTACATGATCACCTTTTTGATATCTGAGGCCGGTAGTGGTTTCACCTGCAATTTCACAAGCCAGTTCATGTCCGAGCACCCGGGGATAGCTAAAAAATGGCTGCATTCCTTCATAGGCGTGAAGGTCTGTTCCGCAGATTCCGATCCGCTTGACTTTCAGAATTACTTTCCCAACCTCAGATGTTGGCGTTTCGACTTCGCGGCGTTCGAATTTTCCCGGTTCAAGGCATATTATTTGTTTCATTTGTATGTTAAATTATAAAAGAAATTTTGAGTTTAATTTTTTTCTTTGCGGCATTGCATCTTTGCGTGAGCAAACAATTTTAATAGGAGTCCCCAAAATACTAAATTCCATCCAAAGCGCCCCCAAACCCCAAATCAGGAGTGTGGAAGATAGGGGTAGTTCGCTTTAATAAGCTTTGCTGAAATCATCTCGTTCCAGAATTCGTGGGGAACTTTTGCAGTAACTGCTGCAATATTCTCTTTTACCCTTTTGGGATTGGAGGTATTCAGTGCGATACTGATCACTCCGGGGGGTGTCATCCCGAAGGAGACGCACGCCTGGGCCGGCAAAACCTGGAATTTCTGACAGAGTTCAAAGAACGATTTTCGCCATTCGAAAATTGCTTTGTTGGCCTCACTATCCGGTTGAATAGGGACGTAATCGAAATATTGTCCACCGGTTAAGAAACCCGCATGAAACACTGCGGAATTGATAATTCCGATTTTGGCATCATGCAGTTCAGCCATAAATTTTAACAGATCAGCAGGGTGATTAAGTATGGTCATGCTGTTGGCAAACATTACCCAGTCGAGATCCACCTCGGGTGCCAGTGCACGGATGATTTTCCAGTTTTTGGCCCCCACACCGATAGCTTTTACTTTCCCCTCTTTTTTTAAATCGGCTAATGCCCGGTAAGCTTCAATGATCTGGCCAAAGCGTTGAGTCCATTCAAGTCCATCCTGAGCGGCAGCAAGGAATTCATCCGGGTCATGAACCGATACCATCGATGGGTGATATTTTCCTCCCAGCAGCTTATTCCCCTGTTCCCAGCACTCCATAATTCCATCGTAACTGATACGCTGTTCTGCATCATTTTTTAATCCGATCCAGGCTCCAGATTCAAACGTGGGTTCAGCGGTTGTCAGCGGTTTTCGGTACCAACCTAATTTATTGCTTATTATGACATCTTGTGGTTGTACTTCCAGTGCCTCAAGATGCTCTCCCAGAACTTCAAGTGCAAGCCCTGCACCGTATTTCCCTGCCGAATCAAAGAGCGCCGGGCCGTCAAGATTGGTGATGCATTCACTTATGATCTGGTGTTTCGTGCTCTCCGGAAGTTCCGAAAAGAGGTTTCCCAGGGCGCTGGTGCCAAAGATTATCGGAGGTATTTTTAAACTGGTATTGCCCAATTGCCGGTATTGCATAAATTGATTTATTTAACAGTTTTGATATTATTTAGGAAAGCTATTTAAGATATTTATTTTATTACATTCAAAATTCCCCGTAGCCTGATGTCTTTACAGGAGGCTCCAACCATCATTCTGAACTCTCCGGGTTCGACCACTTTCTTTAGATTAATATCGAGCATCGAGAGCATTTCGGGATTTATCACAAAACTTACCATTTTACTCTCGCCAGCCGCAAGATGGATCCGTTGGAATCCTTTGAGTTCTGTAACCGGACGTGCCACCGAAGCAAATTCATCATGTACGTATAATTGTACAACTTCATCACCGGCAATTTTACCGGTATTGGTTACCTTACAGGTTGATTTTATTGAGTCATTTACGGCAATATTATTCTTTGAAAAACTCAGATCGGAATATTCGAAGGTTGTATAACTGAGTCCGTAACCAAACGGGAAGAGTGGCTGTCCGGTGAGGTTGTTATAATCATCGCCGCGACCTGTGGGTTTATGGTTGTATACCAATGGAAGTTGACCCTCAAAAACAGGAAAAGTAATGGGTAATCGCCCGGCGGGATTGTAATCACCGAATAGTACATCGGCTACAGCGCTTCCTCCATCCTCGCCGGGATACCAGACATCGAGAATTGCTGAGACATTTTTGAGCCAGTTATTCATCGTAATGGCGCTTCCGCCGACAAGGATAACCACCATCGGTTTGCCGGTTGCAGCAATTTTATTAATTAACTCTTCCTGGCGACCGGGCAGATTAAGGTAGGCGCGATCGCTAAATTCACCCTCGTTAATTCCGGCAACAACAACAGCTACATCGCTTTTTTTAGCCAGTTCAACGGCTTTGGCTAGCTCTGCTGTTTGGTTATTCACCACATTTGCATTCCAAAGCAGCCTGAAAACTGCATTCCCCGCAGGCTCGAAATACTCGATCCGAAGGTCATATTCTTTGTTCTTTTCAAAGGTGTAGTCGGCCACGAGGGTTTGCCGGCTCAGTTTTTTCCAGTTGTCGATCACTAATTTATTATTCAGGTAGAGCCTGTAACCATCGTTCCCGTCTACTCCGATTTTCAGTTTGCCGCTGTTTGAGGCTCTTAGTTTTCCGGTCCACCGGATCGAGTAAAAATCGTAAGAGAGCTTTTCGGGGTCGGGTGAGAAGAGGGTCCAGCCAAACTGTATTGTTGGATCGATTCGCGTAAAGAGGGGCTTTCCGGTTAATGTTACATTATCAAAATATTCACCTTTTAACCCTTTGGCCGTCTTTCCATCAACAACGCAGGAAAATGATTCTGTCGGCACTGTAACATATTCGGTATTGCTTCGGTCGCAACCCCTGGCGAAATTTATTGCAACCCTCTTCCCAACCTTATTTTTAATGCCATCGAGAATGCTCACCCGGTTAATTCCCGGACCGCAGTATCCGCCTAACCGGGCTTCGGTTGCATCGGATCCGATCACCGCAATAGACCTGATCGTTTTGGAGAGTGGAAGTATTTGTTTGTCATTTTTCAGAAGTACGATTGATTCTTTGGCTGCCTCTTTGGTCAATTGACGATGGGTAGCATGACCGTTCCATTCTCCTGCGGCTTTCGGGTCGATATAGGGATCGTCAAAAAGTCCGAGTTCAAATTTATTCCGCAGAACGCGGGAGACAGCCTGGTCAATCACCTTTGGATCGATCCGGCCATCATAAAACGGTGGTGAGAAGAGTTTGTAATGATCGTAACTGGTTTGAAAGATCACATCGAGCCCGTTGGTAATTGAGCTGGCTGTTGATCCGGGATAATCTTTGGCTGTAAAATGAAGCACATTTGCCCCTCCTGTTGCACCGGCATCCGAAATCACAAACCCTTTAAATCCCCACTCTTTTTTCAGGATCTGGTTGAGGGTATAGTCATTGGCGGTACACGGGCTTCCGTCATACGAATTGTAGGAGGTCATGACTGATCGGGATCCCCCTCGTTTGAAACAGGCCTCGAACGGAGGGAGGTAGATTTCGCGCATTAATCGCTCGTTCCAGTGAATGGGATAGCTGTCACGTCCGCCATCGCCGACATTGGCCACGTAGTGTTTTGGCGTTGTGATCACCCCCATCTTTTCAAATTCAGAGACAAAGGCAACACCCATTTCAGACGATAGATAAGGGTCTTCGCCATAGGTCTCCTCCGTTCGTCCCCACCTAACATCGCTGGCAATATTTACGACAGGGGAGAGTATTTGCCTGATCCCTCTGGTTTTCGATTCGGTTGCAATGGCTTTCGAAACCCGGTGCATGAGGGATGTATTCCAGGTTGCGGCAAGTCCAATCGACTGTGGAAATGCAGTAGCGCCCTGCCGTACAAGACCGTGCAACGCTTCGTCATAAGCGATAATAGGTATACCAAGCCTGCTTTTTTCGATAAAGAAATGCTGCATTTTGTTGATTCCCTCTGCAGTTTCAATGGCAGCAGCTCCGGGTGCATAACTTAGCATTTGCCCTGAGGCATTGGCGCTTTGACCGGTTGTACTGACCTGAAAACCAAAAATTCCGGGTTTATATTTTTCAAGATCTTCGTTGAAATCACCGGGGATCATAAAGAGCTGCCAGAATTTCTCTTCGGGAGTCATCCGTTTCAAAAGATCCGAAACACGATCTTCAATTGGGACTTTGGGATCTTTATAGGGTTGCGCCTGGGCCGCGATTGCAAATAACAAAAACAAAAACAGGAAATTCAGGTTCCTCATACCAATTGAATTTTGAATATTAAGATTTAAAGATATTCAAAATTCCAGATATTGTATTGAAAATTCAAGGTTTGCTTAACTATGGTTTACCGCAAAGGTTTGCGCAATGCTTTGCGAAGGAAAAATATGTTTTAAAACAGGTGAGTTATTTAACTCAATTTTCCGTCAATGCATTTAATGGTGGGTTTAAAACTACCCGGTTGCCAGGTTAACCTGAACGCTGTCCCGGCAAAGACGGTTTTCTGTGAGTTTTTTAAGTTCGTTACCTAGAACTGGAGCAGGTATCCCACCAGGCTACCCGATTCGCAAAGACCCAGTTTCTTTCTCAGTCGTGAGCGGGAGACCCGTATGCTGGCCTCTTCCTGGTGTATGAATACGGCGATCTCCTTTGAACTCATGTTTTGCCTTAATAATGTGCAGAGGCGAATCTCGGCTGGCGAGATATCAGGATGGACTTCGAGAAACTGTTTATAAAACGAGGGATTCAACTCCATGAAATTCTCTTCATACCGCTTCCATGCTTCATTCAACAACCGAACCGATACATTTCCGGTAATCTCGTTGATCTGGCTTTCAAGCTCAGGAAAAACTTCCTTTAGGTGGGTAAGTTTTTTTGAGATTTGTTCATGCAGTTCGGTCAGTCGGCTGAGCTGAAGCAAGGAGGCTGAAAGCTCGTTGTTTTTGTTTAGAATAACTAATTTGTAGTAAGTTACAAATGAAAGTATCGCCTTGACCCGTGCCAGCAATTCGATCTTTTCGAATGGTTTTTTAATAAAATCGATCGCACCCTTCTGATAAGCCTCCTGCAAATGTTCCGCTGTGGTTGCAATGCCGGTCACCATGATCACCGGTATTTCACTGGTTTTAGGATCTTTTTTTATAAGTTCAAGGGCATCAATCCCATTCATTACAGGCATCTGCCAGTCCATCAGAATTAAATCGGGCAGATGGTCTGCCGCCTGCTTTACTGCTATCTTTCCATTCTGCGCCGTGGATACTTCATAACCGGCATCCGATAAGATATCCTGCATGATGGTCAGATTAACAACGGAGTCGTCGGCAATTAGTAGCTTATGTTTCATCCGTAAATAATTTGTTTTTTTGCCTCTTCGGAAGCGTAACTTTGAACGTGCACCCTTTGCCGGGCTCGCTCTCAACCGAAATAGATCCCTTGTGATAGTTAACAAATTCGTTGCAGATAATCAGACCAAGCCCTGTGCCCGACTCTCCAGCAGTACCGGGGCGTTGAGCCGTTTCGTACTGGTTGAATAATTTACTGATCTGCTGGGTTTCCATTCCAGTCCCCTGATCGATCACAGTGATTGTAATGTTATTTTCATCTTCGTGCGACCTGATTTTAACCACACCCTGGTTAAATGAGAACTTGATACTGTTTGAAATCAGATTTCTCAGGATCAGATTAATCATTTGCAGATCTGCCTCAATTAAAATCTCGTGACTTGCCTCATTGACAATCTCAATCTGCTTTGATTTGGCGATGCTTGTTCCCGAGGAAACATTTTCGGCGATTAAATCTCCTAGATTGGTGGGTTGGGGATTGAATGAGATCTGCTTGGTTTGCGTTCTTGTCCACATCAGCAGATTTTGCAAAAGGCTGTAGGTGTTCTGTGCTGTTAGCAGCAGGTTGGTATTATACATGGCGGCGCGTGTATTTCCTGCGGTAAATGCTGTTAATTCTTTGGAATATAATATCATTGCATGAAATGGATTAACAAGGTCGTGGGCAATGATTGATAAATACTTATCTTTTAATAAATTGAGTTCTTTCAATTTTTTTTCTGTCTCTTTTTGATTGGTGATATCAGAAATCAGGGTGATGATGAATTTTTTTTGATCCAGGTTCAATAGCGACATAAAAAGGTGTACTGTTCGTGGCATTCCTTTAATGGGAAGGATAGTTTCATAAGCCTGTATTCTGGTATTTTTCGAGATCAGATTGTATAATTCCTCCCGTTTCGTTACGTCAATGAGTCCCATTTCGTAAGTCGTTTTTCCCAGAAAATCCCATTTGGGTAAACCTGTGTAATCACCAAATGCAAAGTTGGCATCAACTATTCTGCCGCTTTCATATTCTGTAAGCAATACAGGCAATGGTGACAGTTCAAAGAGACTGTGAAAACGCAGTTGGCTCTCTAAGAGGTTTTTCTCCACGATTTTCCGCCGGTTAATTTCTTCCACCAATACAATTTTATCGATTTCGAGTTGGTTGGCGCGTGCTTTTTCGTGTTTTACTTTGATCATTTTTTCGGTTAAACCCGAAGTAAGAAAAACAGTAAAAAGGGCGCTTGCATACAAGGGAGAGTTCGAAAAAAACAGGTTTGGTCCAATCCAGGAGTTGATCACCGCAATATAAAGTAACGATGCCAGGATAGCCGGCAAAAAGGAAAACAGGTAATAGCGGGCCATAGGAGCTTTCTTCCAGGAAAGGTATAGTGCAATAGAAAATTGGATTAAAAAGGAAATAATATTGGTGGGAACCAGTAAGAGTCCTGAAACATGGGGACTTAAAATACCTGTTCCTGCCAGAAGACTGTACAAGAAACAACCAGTGATCGCCCCAATTTCGATCTGCCAAATACGTTTATGGTTCTTTAAATTCAAATAATGAACAACAAAGAGGGATTGGAACCCATAGGTAAATCCCGCAGAAATAAATCGCAATTTCTGAAGGATTACAGGATGATCAAATACAATGGTCTCGTAGAATGATCCTGTGATAACAGCTATAAAACATAATACGGCAGCAATCGAAAACAGTAAGAAGAGGAACCCTTTTTCGCGGCTGGTAATCAGCAGCACAAGGTTAAAAAGGAATGCGGCTAACAATATTCCCCACGCGGGGAGATAAAAATTTCGCTGTGCATTTTCTATTTTGTTAAAAGCGAGAGGGGTAGAAATAACGAGCGGGACAATAAGAAGCGAACAGCTTTGAACCCTTAGGTAAACTCTTACCTGCGCATTCTTGCTCAGCACCAGGGGGAAGAAGGGTGCCCGTTGCTGGTAGGTATTCTTGGTCAGGATCCCCTGTTTATCGGAAAAAAGCAGCGATCCCGTATTCGAATCATAAACATAAACCGATACCTCGTCGAGTGTCCAGTAGTTGATATGTAAGATCCAGTCATCCTGATCCGAATTATTTTGCATCGTAAAAGTAAACCAGTAGGGTTCCTTTTCAACCCCCATATTGGGTGTCTCCCCGTTCTTAAACGTTTGCCAGTGTGTCGATTCACTTTTGATATCCCCGATCGTTTGGTCCGGATTCATACCGACCGAATACCGAAGATACTTCGAAACATCGTATGATGCAGTACTATTGGTTAATACC
>CAIOOC010000497.1 GCA_903859795.1 uncultured Bacteroidia bacterium | reverse complement strand
TGCGCTACTACGGTGGATGCCACGAAACATAGAATTGAAAAGAAAATTAATCTTTTCATAATCAGGTTTGGAATGATGAGAGTGTCAAATTTAATGAATAGTTTTATAACTTTACATTGAATACAATCAGGATCCTGAAAATCGAAGCAAAAAATAACTAAATCTTCAGAACAGAATGAAACGAAAAATAATTTTGATTTCCCTTTGCCTGTTCATTTTTAAAGTCAACTCAAATGCCGGAAACCAACTAAAATCGAAAGATTTGATTGTCAGTTTTTCTGATCAGGGAGTGATTACCTCGGTTCGGTTATTCAATGGCAAGGTGGTTAAACCGGTGAGTATTTCAACAACACTGCAAGGATGTAGGACAAAAGGATTGGTCAGAACAAGTAAAAAGGCTGATGGTTCTATTGAATTTGAGAAAACAATTGTAAATGATTCACTTAACGTTTCGTGTATCATTACTGAACATTATATTCCTACTCCCCATAGTATCCGTTGTGAATTAACAATCAAAGGTAAAGGGAGACCATGGGGAACCCGAATTGATACAAAAATGAACTATCCGGAGAGTGCTGATGAAACCAAAATCTGGACAACCTGGGGGGCACCTCAGTTTGATTCTTTAAAAGTACAACAGAGTCTGAAACACGTATTAACTAAGATTGGGCCCCCGGCTTTTGATCGGGCACATTACTGGGTTGATCCACTGATTCCTGTCCCGTTTAAAAATGCAACCTATTTTTATGGTGCTCCTTATTTTCAATACGATGATATGGCTGTCGGCTTTATACCGGCACAGGAAAACCTGATATGCATCCCTTTGATTTCAGTTTTTGAAGAAAATAAAGATGCAGGTTTGACATTGGCTCTTTCACCAAAGGATAATATCATCGACCTGACATTGAAAACCACTGCTGATGGTACTATTACATTCAGCAGGCTGCATAACCGGATCTCTGCTCAAAATACACTTAAATTTTCGTTTGACCTTATTGCTCACCAAAGTGACTGGCGATGCAGCCTGGCATGGATGAAAAACACCTATCCTGAGTTTTTTATCCCGAAGAATCCACTTGCAAACCAGATGGGTGGTACTGCTGCCTATTCATCCTATTCGATGGAATCGATGAATTTTGATGTTGAGAAAATGAAAAGAATGGCCTTCACTGTCAATTGGCAGGCCAGCTTCGATTTTCCATATATGGGAATGTATCTGCCACCTGTTCAGCGTAATGAAAAGTGGAAGCGATTTGGAGGTGATCTGATTACAATCGCGGGGATGGATGATTTTGCAAAAAAATACAGGGAGAAAGGATTTTATGTCTTAAACTATTTTAATGTCACTGAATTCGGAGCGAAAGTGATATATCCACCAACGTCGGCAATGATCAATAAACCTGATGATGGCCTGCTGTGGAAGGATTGTAACGATATTCTCTACTCAAAATTTGAAAAGGGCATTCTCCCGATGCCTGAGAAGAGTATCAAGGACCCAAAGTTTAAAGATGCAAAGGTCCCCGTCCCATATTATACCTGGGAAAACGGAATTGCGATGGACTGCGGGGATAGCACCTACAGCGGATTTTTACTCGGTCAGGCACGTCGCCACGTTCAGGAGATCCCCAATTCATTCGGTATTTGCATCGATCGTTTCGACTGGTTCAGAATGTTTAATGAACGCGGGGATGATGGTATTTCCTGGTTTGAAGGGAAACCGGTAAGGTCACTTGTCTCCTCCTGGAAGAAGCTTTCTCCCAAACTTTCATCAATCATGCACGGGGCAAACAAAGTGATTTTTGCTAATAATCATTATAAACGAATAGACCTGCTCAGTGATGTTGACGGATTATTTGATGAATTTACGTATTGCGGCAACGCCTTGAATCTTACTGCTTTTATGTGTATTGACAAGACCGCTTTGGGCTGGACCGACAATGCAGAGACTGTGAGAAAAGAGGGGGGCGACAGTTTCTTCCAGAAATATCTTTATATGGGAGTTTTCCCGATGTGCCCGTTTCCGAATAACGATCACTCAATAACCCAGGCACCCGATGTTGACAAGTTATATCTCGATTATGGCCCGTTAATGAAACTGATGCGGGGGCGCGAATGGGTTTTAAATACTCATGTTGTGAATGCTAAAGATCAGATGGCCAGGGTAAATATCTTTAAGATAAAAGGGGGATATTCTATTCCTGTCGTATACGCAAGGAAAGATAGTATTGAAGTATATTTAACTGATTTGACAGAGCTTAAAGATCAGTTATCTTGTCAGGCCTGGCATCCGGGATCAGAAAACCCGGTGGATGTGAAGTATAAAACGGATGGAAAAACGATAACCTTAACCGTCCCTGTCAAAAGGGGGTGTGCAATGGTGTACCTGGGTAATCGGAATAAATAATTATAAAATCAAGAATTTAAAACTTTATTATGAGAATTGGACGACTTTTATGTGTGTGCTGTTTGACGATTTTAGGAAGTGTAAATGGGTTTACACAGTCTAAAACCGATCCGAAGGAGATTAAAGAAAAGATGCAATGGTTTGCAGATGCAAAGCTTGGAATATTTATACATGCCGGGATTTATGCCGTCGACGGAATTGACGAATCGTGGAGTTTCCATAATAAAAAAATAAGTCATGCCGATTATATGAAACAGCTGAAAGGGTTCACCCTGAAAAAATATGATCCGGCATTCTGGGCAGATCTTATCAAAGAGAGTGGAGCCAGGTATTCAGTGATTACAACCAAACATCACGATGGTGTTGCGATGTATGATACAAAGATGAATAACTTGAGCATCGTGAAGGCTACTCCTGCAAAACGCGACATGGTAAAACCATTTTTCGAAGAACTGCGTAAACGGAATATCAAATGTGGCGCCTATTTTTCATTGATTGACTGGTCGGATAACAACTACCCGGGATTTTTGAAAGACAGTTCGAGGTATGAGGTGTCCAAAGACTATGACCGGTGGGGGCGGTTCCGCACATTCTTTCAGGGGCAGATCAGGGAGATTAATGCAATGTTTAACCCCGATTTGTGGTGGTTTGACGGTGACTGGGAACACAGTGCCGAAGAGTGGGAGTCCCAGAAAGTACGCCATTTAATCCTTTCGGGAAACCCTAACGCAATAATCAACGGACGCCTTCAGGGATATGGGGATTACGACACACCGGAGCAGAACTTCCCGGTTTCGAGACCTAAATTTAACTGGTGGGAGCTGTGCATGACAACAAATGACAACTGGGGTTTTCACCACGATAATAACTGGAAAACACCGTATGAGGTGATCACGATTTTTGTTGACGCAGTTTCGAACGGTGGTAACTTACTGCTTGATATGGGACCCAGGGAAGATGGGACAATACCTGATGAGCAAATCAACGTATTAAAAGAGCTGGGTTCATGGAATAAAAAGCACGGAGAGGCAATCTTCAATACAGTTGGCGGTCTTCCGCAGGGCCATTTTTACGGACCTACAACACTTTCGAAAGACTCAACTACTCTATACCTCTTCCTCCACGGACATGTTTCCGGAACCCTGATGATTAAAGGACTGATCAATAAAATTACAGATATATCGGTTCTGGGGAACGGCTCGCAACTCTCGCATAAGGTTGTCGGCAAGATCTCATGGAGTCCTGTTCCGGGGCTGGTATATATCGATGTTCCCGAAAATGTTCTGGACAAATACATCACGGTTTTAAAAGTCAAACTTGAGAAGCCGGTCAAATTGTACCGCGGGCAGGGCGGGTTGAACTGATGTACTTTGAGGATAGTTTAAAAGATATGCTTCTTGCAGCTGGCAACTGGCTGTCCCTCTTCCAGGAAATAAATTTTCATAATCCGTTGAATTAATGGCAAACGTTTATATTGGTATTGATATCGGTGGGACCTGGCTCAAAGGGGTTGCTTTTGAGCTAAAAGATGGAGTTACGATTCCTCAGGTACCAAAACTATTGGAACTGCAACCGGTCCGGAAAGTGAAAAGCAGACTAGGTCACGATGCAACAACCTTTGATTTCACGGAAGCGCTGAAGGAGCTCCTCGCGTTATTATTGACCGAAGATCAGATAGTCGGAGGAATCGGAATCTCTACGGCGGGGGTGGTCGACTATGCAGGGAAGAAGATGCTGATCGCAGTAAGTCATCTTAAAGCCCTTACTGATAACAGTTGGATATCGTATCTTGAAACAAGGTTTAATGTTCCTGTAACACTGATCAATGATGCCGATGCTGCATCAATTGGGGCTGCAGCATTAGGCTATTTAACTGGTTTTAATACCATTGGTGTAATGCCAATCGGAACAGGCCTTGGCTTTACTGTCTGGCGGAACGGGAGAAAATGGACGCCTAACTTTGCAATTCCTCTACTGGGATGTACCTACACCCCGTCAGGGTATTACGACGAAATTGCCAGTGCCTCTGCTTTGGCCGAACTTGATCCCGGTAAAAATCTTGGGAATATCTTTATCCTGGATCAATATCATGTATCAAGAAAGCAATATATTAAAAATTTAGCAGGGATTATCAGCACTGCCCACCTCCTCTATGGCATCAATAAAGTGATAATCGGAGGTGGACTTGCAGAAGCGGTTTCAGGCGTAAGTTTCCCGCTGGAGGTGGCCTTGAAAGAAGCACTGAAGAAAGAGAATCTGTTGTCGAGTCCTGATGTTGAGGTCGAAATTATGCCTGAAGGGAATGCACTTCCATTGCTTGGAGCTATGCTGCTGGCAATCGGGGAGGAGAAGGCACAAGCCCTGCGTGTGAAAAAGAATTACGGGGAATTTAATACCGAGATTCCCTACGACAATACAATAAGCCTTGAAAAATTACAGACAGATGATCTGGTTCGCCTCCTCTGGAACTCAGAGCAAGATTCGGGGTGCGATCTTGAAAAATCAATACCTGCAATATCGGAAGCCATTGAAAAGATCGTTCACAGCCTTGACAAGGGAGGCCGTTTAATTTATGTTGGTTCAGGGACAAGTGGCCGACTGGCATCCATCGATACTGTTGAAATTGCCTGCACCTTTGGTTTTCCCAGAGAGCGTGTCCTTACCTTTATCTCAGGTGGAGTAGCTGATGCTTCATTCGATATCGAGACAAATTTTGAAGAAGACGCATCTTCAGTTCCCGAATTGCTTTTGGCTAATGTTACATCTAAAGATATAGTAATTGGAATTTCCGTTAGCGGATCTGCCTGGTATGTACAGTCTGCTTTGGGTTTTGCAAAATTTGTCGGGGCACACACAATTATGGTGCAGGAAGAGGCAAAGGAAGCACTCCCATTCTGTGACCAGGTGATCTCTTTACAATCGGGAAATGAAGTTTTGGCCGGTTCCACACGCATGAAAGCAGGAACTGCAACCAAAAAAGTGCTGAATTTTCTGTCGACCTCTGCAATGATTCGTCTGGGCAAGGTGAACGGCTGTTACATGACCGAAGTCGAATGCATCAATGCCAAGCTTATTAAAAGGGCTCAGCATATCCTCAAGGTACTATATAGTCTGGACGAAAAAGAAGCATTTGCGGCACTTGAACAAAATGGCTTTGTGCTAAATCAAACTATAAATGCTATAAATAAATGAAGAATTTGATCATTATCCGGTTTTTAATGATCCCACTTTTGGTGTTCCCCTTGATGGTTGGAAACTTAAGTGCTTCAGCTCAGATTAATATGAGCCGTATTGATGACGCGGTTCGGGCCAGACAAATCTCAGACATGAGATTCGGGATGTTTGTCTGCTGGTCATTCAGCACCTTTTCAGGTCAGGAGTGGACTCCGACAGAGGGGAAAGATGCCTCCTATTTCAAAGCCACCGGTTGCAATACTGACCAGTGGTGCAAAGTGGCCAAAGATGCCGGGATGGGTTATATCCTGTTTCTGACCAAGCATCACGACGGATTCTGCCTGTGGGATACAAAAACTACCGAAAAAAAGGTCACCAACAGCCCTTTAGGTATCGATGTTCTGGCAAAGCTCAGGAAATCATGCGACAAATATGGTATCAAACTGGCACTCTATTTTTCGGAAGGTGACTGGACCTTTCCGGGGGCTACCTCGTTAAAGGATGGAGGGAAAAATCCTGAAATAAAGAAGGCCCAGCTTAAGGAGCTTTTAACAAATTACGGACCGATAGAGTATATCTGGTTTGATCACGCCCAGGGAGAAGGAGGGCTGAGCCATGAGGAGACCGATAAATGGGTAGTACAATTTCAGCCCGATTGCCTTCCGGGATACAATCACGGAACGCCGGCAGGTCGCATTCGTATTGGAGAACTAGGCGGGCCATCTGCCCTGGATGATATCGCGGGTGCAGGAAAATATAATTCACACGCTGCAGGATACAAGGGGTTTATTGCAGCAGAGTTTACTTATCCGATTCTTCCCAAACATGATGGTGGTGCGATGTGGTTTTATTCCCTGCCGCAACATGATCAATTATGTCTACCGGCTGAAAAGATCTTTGAGGATTATGTGGGGGCTGTAAAATACGGCAATATTTTTTCCCTTGATGTGGGACCGGATTACGCAGGGAATTTACGTGAAATCGATGTAAAAACCTTACAAAAAGTAGGAGAGATGATCAGGAATCCGGTCTTTTCAAAAGTATATGCACCGGTTGACTGGAGTAAGTTTCTTACACGTCACGATATTGTCTGGGATACCCTTCCTTCCAAATTTGATCATGGTGCTTTTCTGGGAAACGGTCTGTTGGGAACAATGATCTACACCGATGGCCCCGACCGTATCCGATTCGAACTTGGCCGATCGGATGTAACAGATCACAGACGCGACAACGGTCGGCTGCCAATCGGCGGCATGGTCCTTAAAACCGTTGGGAAAATTACAAGAGGTTCTTTGCGTATGGCATTGTGGGATGCGGAAGTTCGCGGTGAAGTAACTACTGATAAAGGGTTTATACGTTTCAGGGCTATAGTTCACGCCAATGAGATGGCACTGCTCGTCGATCTTGAGACTGATGGTGGTGAGCAGCAAGCTTCTTTTGCCTGGGAACCGGAAAAGGCAGAGGTTTTTCGTGATGAGATGAAACAAGTGGGTCAGGAACTTAATCCTGCTGCTGAATCGGGTGAGGATGGCAGATTTGGTTATTGCGTTCAGCGACGGGTGGCAGGTGGCGAGTATTCAACTGTCTGGCGGGTGGATGGTAACCCGTCAACGCGAAGACTTACACTTTCGGTCGAGGACTCGTACCCTGATTTGACTGCTCGGGTCAAAGCGCAGACAACTGTTAAACGTGTTGCTGAATTGTCATCAGGAACTTTGGAACAGAGTCATCGCGATTGGTGGCACACTTATTATCCAGCGAGTTTCCTTTCGGTACCTGATAACCAGATCGAAGGTTTTTACTGGGTCCAGATGTATAAACTGGCTTGCGCAACACGCCAGGATCGGCAGGTAATCGATCTTCTCGGACCATGGTATCGCCCTACGAGCTGGCCACGTATCTGGTGGAACCTGAACATCGAGATTGCTTATTCACCGGTTTATACAGCAAATCATCTCGAACTGGGAGAGTCTTTCACCCGTTTTCTGGATGCCAAACGGGATAATTTTGTTTTAAATGCAAAGAGCTTATGGGGCTTTGACAGCTGTGCCACAGTTCCGCACACGACCGACTATGAAGGACTTCGGGGCGATGGGACATGTGCTCCTCAGAATTTTATCAATCCGGGGGATTTCACATGGGCCCTCTTCAATTACTGGCAGCAATACCGATATTCGATGGATGACAGGCTAGTGACCGATCAGACCCACCATGCTTTTTACCCGCTTCTGAAAGGTAGCATTAACCTCTATCATAATTTACTCAAACCCGGTAATGACGGCAAACTTCATCTTCCGGTACTTCATTCGCCTGAATACAATAAAGACGGGGCTGCCGACAATAATTATAACCTCTCATTGCTGCGCTGGGGGTGCTCAACATTATTGGATCTGAACAAACGTTACGGTTTCAATGATCCGAAACAAAAGGAATGGGAACGAATTCTGCGTGATCTTGCCCCTTATCCGCAAAATGAAAATGGGTTTATGATCGGGGCCTCGCTTCCGTTTGCAAAATCACATCGCCATTGGTCTCACCTGCTCATGGTCTGGCCTTTGCATATGCTTTCTGTCGAACAGGCAGAAAACAAGGCAATTGTAGAGAAAACAATGAACCATTGGCTTACTGTGGATAACGGTCGCGAGATCTTTGGCTGGTCAAGTGCCGCAGCTTCCCTGCTGTACTCTACAATGGGAAACGGTGACAAAGCCCTGGAACAGCTTCTGGCTCATCACAACAATAAGCGGTTTGTTATGCCAAACACCATGTACATCGAAGGTTCGCCGGTCATCGAGTGTTCCCTTTTTGCGGCAAAGGCGTTGCAGGATATGCTGCTCCAGAGCTGGGGAGACCGGATCCGGATTTTCCCTGCATTACCATCAGGATGGAAAGATGCAGTATTCCACGATCTCAGGGCTGAGGGGGCCTTTCTAGTTAGTGCTGAACGTCGGAACGGTAAAACTGAATGGATCAGGATTAAAAGCCTTGCCGGGGCACCATGCATAATCCGGCCAGGGTTTTCCGGACCCTTTATTACCTCTTCTCAGACATTGAAAGTAAATGAAATTGAAGCAGGTCTCTTTGAACTTTCACTTAACAAGGGGGAAGAAGTGGTCCTCTTTCAGAAAACAGAGATATAAAGTATAACCAGTAATGTAAACTAAAATTTCCAGCCATGCTGCACGATCCGAGTCATATTCCGCAGATACCGATGGAACAGGAGATTGTTCTGAATGCAAACGAAAAATCAGTCTTGCGCCGCCTTGGTGCACGAATTGCCGAAATAGCTGACTTGCCGGTTCATAAGGAGAAGGCAGTGCTTTGGCAAAAGATGAATGACCGAAATCAGGAGAGACCCATGGTCTGGATCAACGAGATTCCCTGGCATGAGATGAATGTCAACGACGAACTGACTTTGCAGACACAACATCCGTGGGCCCGGGAACTTGAAACCAGTTTGCGCCGGACAATCTACCAGTGGGAACATATGCCCTGCGATATGATTGTCAATAACTATCTCGATTGCCCCCTGATTTACAATACAACCGATTTCGGGATTGTTGAGGATGTGGATACGGTCCACACCGATGAAAAAAATGAAATCTACTCGCGTCATTTTAAGATACAAATCAGGGAACCGGAAGATTTGGAAAAAATCAGACTTCCACAGATCACCTTTATGGAGAAAGCAACACAGTACAGCTACGACGCCATGCAGGATATCTTTTCCGGGATCATACCCGTTGAAAAAGTCGGCCAGACTCACATCTGGTATACCCCCTGGGACTTCCTGATCAGATGGTGGGGGATTGAAGAGGCGATGCTTGATCTTTGCCTTCGCCCTGATATGGTTCATGCTGCATATGAAAAA
Organism: uncultured Bacteroidia bacterium; assembly: GCA_903859795.1. GTDB lineage: Bacteria > Bacteroidota > Bacteroidia > Bacteroidales > Prolixibacteraceae > JAAFHB01. The sequence continues at coordinate 7,355 of CAIOOC010000497.1, read as the reverse complement.
ATGGTCGATGCGTGGATGGATGAACTAGATCAGTTTGAGGCGCTGAACTTGTTGAGCCTGGATTGCAACAATACCCGGATTGGCTCTGGTGGTTATGGTTTTACAAACGAACTCCCCGGATCAGGTTTTAATCCGGCTCATGTCCGCCCGATCGATATGTGGGGCTGCTCAAATGCCCAGATTCTAACCTCTGTCTCTCCCGAGATGCATTGGGAATTTGCCATCGAGCACGATCTACGCTGGCTCAAACGGTTTGGTCTGACCTACTACGGCTGCTGTGAACCGTTGGATGGTAAATCGGAAATCCTTTCCCGGATACCTAACCTTCGCAAAGTCTCGGTCAGCGGTTGGGTCGATGTCGAACGGGCAGTGCGCACCCTGGGCGATAAGTATGTCCTTAGCCGCAAACCCTCCCCTGCTGTTTTTGTCTCATGGGATATTGAAGAGGCACGAAAACAGATGGTCACGTTTAATCAGGCCGCAAAGGGATGCCAGGTTGAATATATTATGAAGGACATTTCAACTGTAAATTATCAACCGCAGCGACTTTGGGAGTGGGCAGAAATGGCGATGAAGGTAGTCAATGAAGGATAGCAGGTTTCTGACAACTGGCTTCTGGCAACTTGCGACTGGCAGATTTTCGATAGGAGAAAGTAGCCCTTTTCAGAACAGGGTTAAGAATAAAAGTCATTAAACTAAAGGCATTCAAGCTAGCTGCAAGGAGTTAAAAGCAAGTTGAGGACAGGGAGAAATTATCATATAGAAATTGTATTTAAAATTTTATTATTGAGAAATAGATATTATCATAAAACTAAACCAGCCAGCTGCAAATCGCTAATTGCCAGCTGCAAAAATAATCTCAGATTGTATGCCCAACCGTCAAAAAACCGGCTTCATATCAGCTGGTGCACTCATCCCTTTTCTGCTTGTAACAACCCTATTTTTTATGTGGGGAATCCCCAATAACCTGAATGGCGTTCTTATTAAACAATTTATGAAGTCAATGGAGATTTCGCGGTTTCAGGCGGGTTTGATCCAGTCGGCATTTTATATGGGTTATTTTGTGCTGGCTATTCCGGCAGGAATTCTGATGCGCCGTTTCAGTTACAAAACCGGAATAGTCTTTGGATTGTTGCTTTATGCGGCAGGTTGTTTACTCTTCTGGCCGGCAGCAATTATAGGGCGTTACGGGTTTTTTCTGATGGCCCTTTTTGTAATCGCTTCAGGACTCGCCTTTCTCGAAACAGGGGCAAACCCATTTATTGCACTTCTAGGAAATCCCGAATCTTCAGAACAACGGTTGAATTTTTCGCAGGCATTCAACCCAATCGGCTCGGTCGTTGGTGTTTTGCTGGGAACGGTGTTTATTTTTTCGGGAATCGAACCGGATGAAACAAAAATTTCTGCCATGAAAGCTGCAGGCGAGTATTCCGGATTTCTGCAGCATGAAACAATGCGCGTTGTGAAGCCATACCTGGGTTTAGCAGCCTTTGCAACCGTTTGGGCGTTGATGATCATCAGAGTAAAATTTCCAATATTTGAAACTGAGAAAATCCAAATATCCGGTTCAGATTCAAAAGGGAGGTTTAAGGAGCTGCTACAGTTTCCCCATTTCTGGAAAGGGGTGCTGGCCCAATTTTTCTATGTCGGAGCACAGGTTGGAACCTGGAGCTACTTCATCCCTTACGTGCAGGATTATACCGGTCAGCCGGAGAAAATCGCAGGGTATTTTCTTACCGGGACGCTTGTCGCGTTTGGGTTAGGACGGTTTTCTGCCACCTGGCTGATGCACCATATCCAGCCTAACCGCCTAATGGGTTGGTATAGCATTGTAAATATATTCCTTGTCGGATTCAGTATTGCACTCCCGGGATGGGCAGGGATGTGGGCCATCTTTTTCACAAGCTTTTTTATGTCGCTGATGTACCCGACTATCTTTGCAACCAGTATCAGAGGGCTTGGCCCGAATACGAAAATTGGAGGGTCAATACTTGTGATGGCTATAATCGGCGGATCATTATGTACTCCGTTAATGGGGTATATTGCTGAAATGACAAACAGTATGGCTGTTGCGATGGCGGTGCCACTTATTGCCTATGTCTATATCGGATATTATTCATTCCTCGAACCAGCAGTCGCCGTTAGTCCTTAATCTCATAAAATAATATTTTTGATAATCTGATTTTTTACATCACGAAAATTAAGTCTTCTAATGAAAAAATATCTGCTGATTGCCACGGCATTTTTGTTGGCAATCAATTGCCTTGCGCAACGTCCGGCCCAAAATCCTGTCTCACAGGAGAAATATACACCGAAATCACTCGGATACCAGCTTTTCTGGGAAGATCAGTTTAACGGAAACAAACTTGATACCCAAAAATGGGCCATCAGAGGGATTGGCCCCAGGGCTTTGGGTTACGTTTCAAAGGAGGCTGTAAAAGTTGAAAATGGTTATCTGAAGCTTTCTGCCATAAAAAAAGGAGACAGTATTTTGATCAGCGCTGTTGGGACACAGGGTAAGTTAATGACAAAGTACGGTTATTACGAATGCCGGGCACAACTCCAGAAGTCACCCGGGGTTTGGGGAGCCTTCTGGATTCAGAGCACCGAGATTTCAAAAGGGGAAGACCCTTCGGTTTATGGGGCCGAGATTGATATTATGGAGTTTTTCAAAAAGCTCGGTACCGATATCGTTTCTCACAATGTTCACTGGGCCTATGGTCCGCATCAGCAGACAACCCATGGAATGCAAAGCTATCTGAGGGGGGTAAGTAAGGGATTTCATAAGTTCGGTCTCGAATGGCTCCCTGACAAATATATATTCTACATCGATGGGTATAAATATTACGAGGTTACGAAAGGGATTTCCAATACTGATGAATATCTGATTCTGAGCATGGAACTCCCTTCAGATAAAAATGATATGCGGAATACCGTTTTTCCGGACGAATTCATAGTCGACTACGTAAAAGTCTACAAGAAAAAACCGCTAAATTAATACCGGTTCCAGTTTTAACCGAATTATAACAAATCATAACAGAAAGAGATGAAGGGATCAATTCAAAGAATTGCAATATTAGTAATTGCCAGTGAATTTTTACTGACTGTTTTTTCCGGAGTTGTTTCTGCAAAGGATCCGGTCGACTATGTAAATCCTTATCTTGGGTCAATTGGTCACCTGCTAACAGCAACGACCCCTGATGTTCAGCTTCCGCGTGGAATGATAAGAGTGATCCCGGCAACAACTCCCGGAATAAGGGATGTCTATCTTGCCGATAAGATTTATTCATTTTCTGCAATCTCGCTCGGGAATGACTTTTCCAGAGGACTGAGTGCCTTTTCACTAATGGCTACAACTGGGAAAGTGAGCTTAATTCCGGCAGAAAACGCGTCAGGATATGATCATGACCAGGAACAGGCAACACCCTATTTTTATTCTGTACATCTGGAGGATTTTAATATTGACGCGGAACTTTCGGCCACGGAACATTCCGCAATCTATCGGTTTACTTATCCGGAGGCTGCAAATTCCAATTTGATGATTAACTTTCCACGAAAGGCTGAGTTAAAGCTCCTGAAAGATAATGCAATTGAAGGTTTTCAAATTTATCCCGCCGGAGCTCTTCCGGAGCGGAAAATCTATTTTCATGCCGAATTCAGCAACCCCTTTAAAAATTTCGGGTCGTGGAGTCACAAAGAGATCGCTGTTGGACAAAAGGAGAGATCGGGCGAGGATATTGGCTTTTATACTACCAACCAGACAAAAAAGGGAGAACAGATCAGTGTACGGGTCGGATTTTCTTACATCAGTACAGAGCAGGCCCGGGAAAATCTGAATAAAGAAATTTGGGACTGGGATTTTGATCGGGTAAAGGAAAACGGAAGAAAAATCTGGAATGAGAAATTAGGCAGAATATTGGTTGAAGGTGGTTCAGAGAGCCAGCGTATCGCATTTTATACCGCTATGTACCGGGTTTATGGTCGAAAAACAACCGATATTACGGAGTACGGAAAATATTTCAGCAGCCTTGACAACCAGGTGCATTCGACAGAGGGGCATGATTTCTACGTGCTTGGTGAGAGCTGGGGATCTTTCCGGTCTCTTTATCCGCTTGGGGTAATCGTCGAACCCGAACGTCAGAATGATATCGTCAGGTCCTATATCCGAATGTACGAGCAGCGCCATTGGCTGGGAGATGCTGCATTAGACCAGCGAGTTATGACTGCAAGGCACGAAATAGCCACTATAACTGATGCCTACGAGAAAGGATTCCGGGATTTTGATGTGGAAAAAGCGTATGAAGGGATGAAAAAAAATGCTCTCGAAGCTACAATGCTACCTTGGTGTAACGGCCCCTTAACAGAGCTTGACAGTGTTTATCAGTCAAAGGGATTCTTTCCGGCCTTGAAATTGGGTGAAAAGGAGTGGGTGAAAAAGGTAAACAGCTTTGAGAAGAGGCAAGCGGTAGCGGTCACACTCGAAAATAGTTATGACGACTGGTGTCTTGCACAAATGGCAAAGGCGCTGAATAAAAAGGTCGATTTTGATTTCTTCCTGAAACGGTCACATAATTATCAAAACGTTTACGATTCACGGATAGGTTTTATGGCTCCAAAATCGGCTGACGGAAACTGGGTTTTCAATGAAAAACAGCTCGATCCGATCTGGAGCGGTGGTCAGGGGGGAAGGGACTATTACACCGAAACAAATGCATGGACTTATACGTTTCAGGTTCAGCACGATATCCCTGGACTGATCAGTCTGATGGGCGGAAACGAAAAATTCGTTACCAAACTTGACGCCCTATTTCAGGAGCAATTCGGAGGCAAAGGGGCTAAATTTGAGTTCTTAAATAAGTTTCCTGACGGGACAGGTCTTATCGGCCAGTATAATCATGGAAACCAGCCCGGATTTCATATTGCCTATATGTATAATTATGCAGGTAGTCCATGGAAAACACAGCGAAGAGTTCGTGATATCATGAAAATCTGGTATAATGATGGTCCTCTGGGCATATGCGGGGATGAAGATGAAGGGGAATTGTCATCGTGGTATGTGTTTAGTGCCATGGGTTTCTACCCGGTTGCCCCGGGACGGGCAGTTTACGATATCGGAAGTCCCCTGTTTGAGAAGTCAGTTATTCATGTTGGAAAGGGCCGGACATTTGTGATTGAAGCAAAGGACGTTTCAACCAAAAACAAGTATATCCAGTCAGCAGTTTTAAATGGTAAGCCATTGAATAAACCATGGTTCACTCATGGTGACCTTGTAAATGGCGGATCACTGGTTTTCCAAATGGGACCAGAGCCGAACAAGAAATGGGGAAATAAATAAAAAATAAAATTTTGATAGTCGATTCAACTTCTCAATCTTATTTTGAGAAAAATGACTGATTTCATGACAACTCTATCATGCCGTGTAGCAGTCAATCTTGCCAGCGGTGGTTCCACAAAACTGTGGATCTCTGGAAAACCACTTGATGGAGTGGTGAAAGTGCCGTACGATAATATAAAGTTTGATCATGAAAGAGCCAGGGCAGTTTCTGATATTCTGATTGTCAAATGACGGAAGTCCGGATTTTCGCGTACCCCGATGTGCCAAAAAATCATTCTGCCTTTAATTTTTCACAAGGTTTTCTATGGAACGGATATCTTTATATTCTTCATCCTGTGAATTATATAGACCATCTAAAATCAGTGTACTTTCCGGATTTGTGGAAAGCACTTGTTTTATCTCTGCTTTGGGTTCAAAATCGGTTATCGGCTTATTTGTAGTCCAAAGTGTCCCGAAGATATCCCTTTCAGGCGCAGCGACCAGGAGAATTCTGAATTTCAGACTCTTCAACAGATCAACATTTTGACCTATGGTTTCTGAATTTCCTAAAATGGATGCGGTCACCGGTGCCACAAACAGATTAGGTTCATTGACTGATTTAACAAAAGCCACGACCTGCTGAAGGTTTCCTGGTTTTCTGCCGGGTGCCATTTTGAAATTCACATTTATATTATGTTTTGCCGCATAATGACATAGAACTTTTATTGTTTGGTGCATTGACTCATCGAATTCCTTTTCAGTGAAATTATTTTCGACCAACCTGTGTGAACTCAGGATAAGATCCTCCACACCCAGAACAGCCATTTTATCAAGAACAGATTTAATCATTTCAAGACTCCTGTTGAACTCGAGCGGGTCGTTGTTTACAAGGCGCAAATCAGGAAAAAGGTTAATCCCGGAGGATAAATCCACAATAAGTTTTAATCCCTGCCGGCTCATCCATCCCGATTCATTGGCAAGAACAGATTGTTCTTTTTCAAGCAGGTATTTCCAGTCGATCAATACCCGGTCGAAATGCTGGAAAAAGGTTGGCCTGAGCAGAATTTCTTTTTTAACGGAAGAAATATTTCGCAGCGCCAATCCCCTGTTTACAGGATTGGGCTGGGGCTTGATGTAAGGAATCTCTTTGATATTATTCTCCTCAAGCTGTATCGTGAAAATCCGGATATCGCCTCCTGCGATCGTTGTTTTACTGTTTTTACCTGTGTTATTAATCTCACTTTTGGGGAGAAATCCTGTTGCCTTTTGTTCGGAACAATCGACAGGAAGTTCAGCGATCCTTATTATTCTGCCTGCATTTGAAGTGATCTTCAGAGGTTTTTCAAGCCAGGAATTATTGCAAACAGCTACTGTAAAATCTCCCTCTCCTTTGCGGCAAGTGATCATACTCAATTTATCGCCTGATTCAAAGATTTTAGTACCATTGAATATATCGCCAAGAATCTGACGGACATGATTCAGTAAAGGGAAGGGGGTTTTCAATGCCTGGTCTTCAGACGATTTAGGCAGTACTCCCGGCCCCGAACTTAGACCGAATGGGGTTGCAAAGAGAGTTATTTTACCTGACCCACGAACCTGCTCGACTACAATAGGTCTGCCATTGCATGTTGCTATCTCTTTTGAACCTGCCTGTACCCCCAAGTCCAGAATTTCAAAGGAAGTCTTTTCCTCAAGTTGAGAACCATTGTATGAAATCAGGGTATTTCCTTGAAGGGTCTCTCTGTTTTTACCAATGTGAATACCTGAAAGACCGTCCGGCCAATTTATAAGACTTCCTGCTGTGATGATCAGGTGTCCACCTGTTTCGACGTATTTTTCAAGCTTTTCCTTTAATTCCGTTCCTCCGTTTAATCTGTCACCGATTACAAGAACAGGATATTGCTGTAATATCCACAAAGGGCTGTCACTTAGAATACAGTCGGCAGCATCGCCAAACGGTGTGGGAGTAATAAACCCTGTCTCATCATGAAAGTATGAAGCATCCTGATATCCCGGGTAAAACATGCTTAGCAGGCCATCC
>CAIOOC010000496.1 GCA_903859795.1 uncultured Bacteroidia bacterium | reverse complement strand
CTACATGTTTTAAGGTGATCATGTTGGGGGTTTTGCCCCGTTCAAACTTACTGGCGTCGAGGATGCCTCTGCCAACTATTTTAATATTCCTGGTATTCTGACTGTTTATTACTCCATAAACTATAGCGCCGCCATCGATGAAAACAGTTTCATTGCTGTTTAAATTTATAACGCCTGCCTCATGGATGCCGGGGCCGAAATAACGGACCCCGGGATCTTCTTTATTGACATGAAAGGTTTCAACAGGATTCGCAAAAATATGCAAAGGATTATGATTCCCATTCACCTCAACAATGAATTGAGAAGGTTTTGATAATTTAAATTCGATGGTATTTCCTTTAACAATTGATTTTATTCCATATTCCTTAGGACGGATATCCACGGTTTTAATTTCGCTGGTTGAAATGATCCTTATCAGAACTTCTCCCTGAATGTCAAAGTATGTAAATGATGCAATTTCAGTTTGATTCAGCGGCCTTTGGTAACCGGGCCAGATTTGATTGATCGGAAATTTTGATACTCTGGCCTGGTAGACAAATGATGGTTTATTATTTACAAACACTACAAAATCATCTGATTTTTTTTCTTGTTCAGGAGCGGTATAAGGAACTGTATTTGATTTTTTACCGCATGCAATTAAGTGAAAAAGAATAATTAAAAATATATAGTGTTTCACTCGCATATAATTTGTTTTTAAAGATTGTATGGAATCGAAGATCAGCGAAGCTAATAGCCATGATTGAAAACTTCTGTCACTTTCGGTAGGTGATTTTCTAATCATGGCTATTTCATTCAAGTATTAACCCCAATAATGTGAATGTCGGCTTTTCTTGTTACATTTTACCATTACTGACCACGCTTTTTAGCCAGCCATTCCCGATAAGAGGTCTCATACGGACCCATGCCGATGTCTTCAGGTATTAAGTCTGTATGTTTGTCAGCGGCATTTAAAAAGACCTTACGAATTGCATCCAGATATCCAAATCCATTTTCAGTATATGGCAATAGGTAGTGACCTTCGGCCCATTCATTCCAGTTGTCGAGTAACAACATTCGGCCACTAAGTTGATCTTTTGGCAACTTTTCAACAAATCCCTTTGCTTGCCTTAATAGTGTTTCGAATTCGGCGGGTGGTAACTTCCATATTGACCCTTCATCACTCCATCCGCTCCAGGCTTGCGAAACGGTTACAACCTGTGGCAGGATTCCAAGTTTTTGAGTTGTCCGGATATCGTTCATCTGGGTATCGATAGCTTCCTGAGGAGTGGGGCTATTTTGAACATGCCAGCAATAGGCAAAAGTATTGTCCAGCCCGATGTTTTTCATTAATTCAAGATGTTTGGGGTCTAAATAGCGATACTCGCCCAGCAACAACAAACCAGCAAAACCTGCGTCACGACATGCCTGCCGCATTTTGTCAAAGGCAGTCCGGACATTCTCAACGCTCCCCAAATCGTCAACCAGAAATTCAGGACGATAAATGAACAACACCGGTTTGTTGTCGACAACCAGGTAATTTGCACGTTTAAAGTAATTGTCCATCCAGAATGGCAATAAATTATTCATCAGATCGTCTTCATTGGAAACTCCAGCTTTCCCTTTAGTTTGATTTTCCCACATGATGGTAAATTTCATCTGACTTTGGAACTTCGAATTAAAAAGTGCTTTATGCAAAGCACTGCCTAACATTTGTTTCACCGGACCGCCCTGTTCGGTACGGTACCAACAATAAATAAAAAAGTCAACCCCATGTTCAGCTGCCCATTTGGTTTCCCAATCGGCAACTTCAGGATTTTCCTGTGCGTAAAAACCCATAGCTGGTGTCCGTTCCGGATGTTTAAGAATCTGGGACCACCGATCATAAGAATCAGCTTCCCATAACGGACAATTGTGTGCCCCGACAAGTAATTCCGAATTTTTCTTTAAAGGTTGAGGATCTGGGATGTATGAGGCTTTGAATTTCTCCATTTTGGGCAAAAAACGTACCGGTAACCTGGAAGCTGCAAGTATATCAAGTTTATTGGATACTTCCAATAATATCTCGGTGTATTGAGGTTTATCACTGAAAAGATTCCATCGAAGCGTAACTTTCTCATCAGGTGAAAGCTTAACCGAACGTACTGTCATACCTTCAAGATGGATTCCCTCGGGTAATTTTAAAGTTGCCGTCAAATTTATGGCAATTTTTGCGGGATTACTGATTACACCCAGAACTTCAAAGGGACGCCCTACACGAGTCATAGGCTGGTTTCCAATAAATTCCACAATGCGTGGCGGGGAATCTGAATCCATCGATTGTTGTGCCAGACCGTTTAACGAGACCAGACATAGCCATAAGCCAAAGTACAATATAACTTTATTTACAATTCTATTTGCTGAATTTTTCATAATCCAAGAGATTTATGTTTTTAATTTGGATATTTAGAAGTGTATTAAGATCCTCTTTTCTTATCTTTATTTCTTTATACGTACAAGTTTGAACTTCCTGACTTGTACCCTGTAAAACTCACTGCTACCTCCATTTCTCCAACTACCGGAAAACAATAGGTAACCTTCAAGTTTATCGTTGTCAAACCATTTCAATGGCAAGCGAGGATTGTAAGGGGTTACTTCAGGCGTCTCCCAATCCATCTTTGCGACTAATGAAAATGGTCCCCACGGTTTGGGGCTTTCGTAAATAGCGAGTTCACTTCCGTCATCAGGGCTGTATTTATCAGGCTTCTCCACCTTAAATCTCCAGCCAAGTAGCAGGTAACGCTTGAGCGATTCGATATACACACATTCCGGATATCCCATAAATCCGGAATCCTTAAATACAGGTATTGATGCTTTGAAATTTCTGACCCACACTGGATTTCTTCCCGTTTTAAACTTACCAATGAATTTCCACGATTTGATATCCATGATGCGGTCTTCGGGTACCCGACCAACTTTAAGGAAATTACCGTTGGCCCAACCTTCACCACTCAGTGCATAAACGAACCCGTCTGTAGCTCCGGCATTATCTTTGCCATAGTTTACAAAGCACGGGCTCCCAAAATCTCTGCCAGGGAACATCGGTGAATTCTCCACTATTTTAATATCCGGAAACCAGGTTTTACCATAGTCTTTGGACATGAAGATCTGAGCATCGTAACCATGGCATTTTTCATTGTTCTCGTTAGTTCTCTTACCAAGATTATGGGCGAACAAATAGAGTACACCTTTACAACACAACAGCCCTGTTGGCTTTAGACCATGACCACCCCATCCCAGAAAATCAGGCATTTCGTTGATGACAGAAATTTTGTAATTGTCGGGGGTCCCTTCTATTTTCAGAAATTCAAGTCCATTGTTTTTAATTTCGGAGACCGGATCTCCTCCTGAGCTGTAAATTAGATTATTATCTGCCCATGTCAACGGATAAGTGTCAGCCTTGAAACTGCCCGGGTACTGCATTCGTGGGCCAAGCCATTTAATTCCCTTTAGTATCGTACTCTTAGGTATAAAATGCCAGTCCTTTCTATAGGTCTGCACATCAAAACCCGGTAAAGTGTTTCCAATTGGCTCCAAATTTGTTTTTTTAATGCCGGATTCACTGTTGCTTAAAAGAAAAGTTGCAACTGTTATTAGGGCAATGCTCAAGGTCAATGTTTTTATTTGACTGAATCTTGTCTGCATTTAGGTAATTTTATTACTGATTTAACCCTAAAAAATAAAGAGGCAGATCCAATTGGATGACAAAATTTGGGGAATCGGTGATGCAAATGTGAGAAATTGGATCCGATCCTTCGAGCCGATTTTGCTTAATTGATTGTATAACCCCATTCTGAACTTAGTCAGAACGGGGTTATATAATGCTTTCTTAAATTGTCTGTGATTCTATGTTTATCTTATTGGTATCCTGGATTTTCAACAAGATTTGGATTATTGCCGGTACGCGTAATCGTAATTGGCAAATAATAGTTTTGTGGATAGAATGCGGGTGGGGTAACAGTTCCGTCAATATTTTCAATAACCATTAATTTATATTTTCCGGTTGTAAAATCAAGAATATAACGTAATCCTGAAGTGTTCTGAGAAAGTAAAGTCTGAGCTGTTCTCCATCTTCTTAAATCCCAATAGCGGTGTCCTTCGAAAGCAAGCTCAACTCTGCGTTCATGTCTGTACTGATCCTGCGAAAGTGAAGGCAAATCAGCAATTCCTGCCCGTTCTCTGATCTGGTTAACAGCGCCTAATGCATCTCCTGATTTTCCTAGTGCCAACGCAGCCTCTGCATAATTTAGCAGTATCTCTCCATAACGAAATACCAGCCAGTCGACCGAAGATGTAGCCCAGTCACCATTTAATCCTATCAGATTTCCATGGGCTTCATCCACGTATTTCAACACTCCAAAGCCGGTACCATTGACATTCTGAGTTCCATTTGCAAGGATACCATTATAAGATCCGTCAGTCTGCATTGAACCATCAGGCTTAATAATACCTTTATGCCAATCAAGCAATGTACCTTTCCAGGAAGTATTCTGGGTATAAATCGTTGCAAAAAAACGAGGATCCTTATTTGCCCATAACTGATCGGTTGTCCACAATCCCTGTTGGATGGCCGTTCTGTCCAATTTACCTGAAGACCCATCAGTATAGTCAAAATCTTCAGCCATTTCCAGATAAGGGCCGCACTCATTGCCTCCACCCCAACCATTTGGATAGGGGCAATTAAAGAAATCGTAAGCCCATCCATTCCCACCATTTCCCATACCATTCGTATTGTCATGTTTCTTGCCAAAGATTCCTTCAGAATTATTCTTTTCTATAAATAAATTTCTGAAATTTTTAACTTTATCCCCGGGGTATTTATTAAACAGAGAATATTTGCCACTACTAATAATAAGTTGTGCAGCATCATAAGCCTGTTGATAGTACGAATTAGCTTTAGAGCCATCAATACCTACAACACCGTTTAACTGTACGGTACCATACTGTGCTATACTACCGGCATATAAAGCAGCCCTGCACTTCAAAGCCAAGGCGGTGTATTTTGTAGGACTTGAGACATCAACACCAGTTTCAGGAAGGTCGTTCGAGATGGAACCTGTTTCAGCAATCACAAAATCATATACTTCCTGCTCCTTATTCCGTTTAGGATATAAAGAATCCTTTGGCATGGAGGCACTTTGAGCCTCAAGAATAAGTGGAACCCCGCCATAACGTTTGACCATCTCAAAATAATTGAAGGCCCTTAACCATTTTGCCTCTGCAGTGCGTTGTTTTTTTACAGCTGCATCAAGCGGAGAGGCGGGTACTCGTTTGATAAATTCATTTAACATTCGGATCACCTTATACGATGGTTCCCACCACTCAAATAAGCCACCACCGATTTTAAGCTGCCCATATTTATAGGAAAAACCAAACCAACAAGACTTACCTTCATCGCTAATTTCACTAATATTCATGGCCGCTGGCCCCGCATCTCCGAGCCAAAGATTATTCCAGGAATTATCATACGAAACATTTGCGAAGACATATG
>CAIOOC010000495.1 GCA_903859795.1 uncultured Bacteroidia bacterium | reverse complement strand
TTATGTTTTATATACCTAAAGTTTATTTTGTCCCAGCCCCGACAGGGGGATTTACTTCAACGTGGAAATCCTCATCAACCTCCGGGAAATCCCCCTCGTATTCCCCTTTCGCGAAAGGGGGACACCTACCAAACGGGTTTTTTCACAGACTTTGGAGAAGAATCACGAAATAAGGAATGTTCATTAAGGAAACTGCATTTAGTATGCCGATTATTAAAAGCATCAAAAAAAGTAAACCATCGCGTAGTCGTTCAATCGCGCAATTCTAAAATCATCTAACCCAACACAAAAACAAAAATCAAAAGAATGTATAAATTACTAAAACGCCTTATTGATATTCTTATTTCCCTGACGGGGATAGTCATTCTACTGCCATTTTTCATCCCTTTGGCAATTGCTCTGAAATTAACGGGCGAAGGGTATATCTTTTATTTTCAATCCAGGATGGGATTTAAAAATAACAAGTTTCAGATCTGGAAATTTGCAACGATGCTTAAAGCGAGTCCCGGATTAGGAACAGGAAGCATTACTGTGAAAAATGACTGGCGGCTAACGCCTATGGGACATTTCCTGCGCAAAACGAAAATAAACGAACTGCCCCAGATAGTAAATATCCTTAAAGGAGATATGTCAATTGTTGGTCCAAGGCCATTAATGGAAGTCGATTTTCTGAAGTATCCATTAAATGTTCAACCTGTAATCTACAACTCACGTCCGGGCCTTACCGGGATTGCCTCGATTGTTTTCAGGGATGAAGAAAAATACTTCTCCAATACAAATATGGATCCTCATGAATTTGACAGGAATCATATTGCCCCCTACAAAGGTGAGCTTGAACTATGGTATCAGAAAAACCTGTCAGTGTATACCGATCTGATGCTGGTCTTTCTTACCGCATGGGCGATTGTCGCGCCGCAAAGCGAACTCGTATACACAGTGTTTAAAGATTTGCCCGAGAGGCCGGAGGAGTTACGAGGGAACGGCTGAACGAAGGGGCGATAGGGCGATGGGGCGATGGGGCGATGGGGCGAAAGGGTGTCTAGTCCTGAAATACGTTTACAGTAAAAGTAAACTAAAAACAGGATTAGGAATACCTTAAAATTGAAATTATCCAGGTTTTACTTCACAGCATTAACGATTTGCTTTTGAGTATTAACATTTTACTTTGATGTCCTAAAAATTTGCTTTTGAACATTCACTTTTAAATTTTCTGTAAATTTGTAAAGATTAGAAAAGCAAATTTAGCTCATTATGAAAACACAAAACATACTTATTGCCCATCCTTCAAATGATAAGGAAATGAATACGATTAAGGCATTTTTTGAAGCTCTTAAAATTAAGTTTGAAGTTGCAAAGGATACACCCTACAATTCCGATTTTGTGGCCAAAATTGAAAAAGGACGTGAAGATTATAGAAATGGTAAAGGCATTACTCTTTCTATGGATGAACTGAATGAATTATGCAAATAATCTTAATGTCTGAAGCTAAAGCAGACTTTGAATTCTGGTTTAAATCCGGCAATAAGCCTGTTCTAAAGAAAATCGCCCAACTTCTTGATTCTATTTCTAAAACACCCTATGAAGGAATTGGTAAACCCGAACCTTTAAAGTACAGTCTAATGGGCTGCTGTCCTCGCCGAATTGACAAGGAACACCGTTTAGTATATGAAGTGCTCTCAGATGAAATTATTGTACTTTCTTTAATGGGGCATTATTAAAAGTAAACAGTTTTACAGACGAATTAAGAATGAAGGTGAAAAAATAAGTACGACCTTGGAATAGAATGCATCATTCAATGAAACTGATAGTTACAAACCATGAAAGGGTAACATGATTGTAGCAAAAACAAGACATTATCATTTTCCTAACCCTCGTATGTTTGCCGAGGGATTAACGAAACACAAATATAGGCGAATATGGTAGATTTGAATTTTATTTACAGGAAAGAAAAGTCTGGGAATAGCAACGAACCCTTGATA
>CAIOOC010000494.1 GCA_903859795.1 uncultured Bacteroidia bacterium | reverse complement strand
GTTTTTGTTTTTCGTAACTGCTTGTATAACTTTATTATTTCACTACTTATAAATCCCAATTCATCATTCGAGAACCGGGTTTCTTCATTGATATTTGTCGCTTCGTTTCGTCTGATCTTAACAGCAAAATCTTTTAATTTCGTAATCGAATCGGAAATATGATTGGCAATATACCTGAGTAAAAAGCCAAAAGCTATAAACAAAAATATCAGAAAGGAAATAAATGCCGTATCGATTTTAAGAAAATCCTTAATCCGGGTATCGTAAATAAAAGCTGTCCTGATGATATACTTTGGGTAGGATTTGGCGTAATAAATATAATCGATGTCAGTTGTTTTGGAATGCCTGATATTTTCACCTGAACCTTCAGTCAATGCGAGGCGCACTTCCTCCCGTTCTTTATGATTTTCCATTTGACGACAATCCGAAATGGTGTTATCGTAAAGGACAACCCCATCTTTGTTAATCAGAGTAATTCTGATTTTATTTGAAGGGATTAAAACCTTAAGGCTGTCGAGTTTTGAAAATGTCTTCTCATTAAATATCAAATTATGTTCGATAAAACGGTAAGTCAGATCAGTATATTCATTCAGATTCGTTTTAATTTCTCCAATCCGGTAGTGATGTTCCCGTTGATTTTGGTATAGAATTATTGACACAGTGAAAACTCCAAATAGAAGGAGATAATAGAAAAATAATTTCCACCTGATGGTCTTTTTATCGAAAAACATTTCAAAGGAGGCTTTAATCTTAGGTTTCAAAATAATAGCCAAATCCTGGCTTGTTTCGAATATAACTTCCATATTCCTCCATTTTTCTTCGGATACGGGTCATATTTACATCAACAGTACGATCGGTAACAATAACATCGCTTTCCCATATTCGGCGGAGAATTTCCTCGCGGGAGAAGATTCTGCCTGGTGTCCTGGCAAGTAATGAGATTATCTCAAATTCTTTTCGGGTTAGGTCAATTTTCTTATCACCCAGAATAAGTCTTTTTGTCTCGAGGTCAATTGTTAAATCCCCCATGTTAAGTAAGGTTGTAGCCACCTCTGCTGGAGTAACCTTGGCTCTTTTTAGGACTGCTTTCACACGGGCTTGCAGTTCTTTTATTGAGAACGGTTTTATAATATAATCATCGGCCCCGAGATTGAAGCCTGTGAGCAGGTCATTTTCAGCATCCCTGGCAGTAAGGAAGATAATCGGAACATCAAGGTGCAGTTCTTTTCTGATCCGTTGTGCCAGCCCAAATCCGGATATCTTTCCCATCATCACATCGAGTATCATCAGATGATAGACACTCAGATCCCTTTTTAAAGCCTCTTCTGCTGAGAAAGAAGCATCGACAAGATACCCCTCACTTTCAAGATTAAACTGCAAAATTTCATTAAGATCTTCTTCGTCTTCTACAACGAGTATCTGAAATTTCTCACTCATTTATATTATCATTGGGTTTCTTGTGCTTTACTATTTCACCATTTACCACAAAAGTAATTGATTCTCCAATATTGGTGGAATAACCGGCAATGCGTTCAAATAGATTTATGATTATCAATATGTTGGCAGCGACTACTACAACTTCAGACTGCTGCATCATCTCAATTAGTATTGTTGCTGCAATCTTTTTACATTCTTCTTTGATCTCTGCAGCCTTTAACGCAATCTTATCTGCATAAACCAGGTCGTGCGTCTTAACCAGTTCAACAACATCTGAAAAAAGATCTTTTGTTCTTTCGCCAATCTCATCAATTTTAAGATCTTCGGTCAATTGTCTGTAATCCTGAAGTGGTTCAATTCGTTTGGCAATACTTACAGCATGATCGCCAATTCGCTCAAGATCGTTATTTATTTTTAAGGCAGAGAGAATGTATCTCAGATCTGATGCAACAGGCTGCTGGAGTGCAAAGATTTTCTGACATAACTTATCAATCTTCACATCAAGGTGATTGATATATTCATCGTTCGCGATCACCTTCTTTGCCAATTCCACGTCGATCGTTTTCAATGCGAAAATGACATCAATCACCTGATGATTTACCTGCGCACACATTTGCTTGACTTTATGGGCAAGTTTATCAAGTTCTGAGTCAAATATTCTGTAATTTTCCATTTTATAAATGTATTGAATTAATATGTATCAACCAAAACGGCCTGTAATATAATCTTC
>CAIOOC010000493.1 GCA_903859795.1 uncultured Bacteroidia bacterium | reverse complement strand
GTGCTTTGGCTGAAGAATATTTGCGACTCGCTTACAATGGATTGCGGGCAAAAGACAATTCGTTCAATGCAACCCTGAAAACCGATTTTGATGAAACAATCGGTAAGATCAACGTCATTCCACAAGATCTTGGACGGGTGATTCTCAATTTAATAAACAATGCGTTTTATGCAGTAAATGAAAAGGACCAACATGCCGTAGAGACGCAGCATGCTACTTTTCTACAATATGAACCAACAATTTGGTTGACAACAAAAAAGATGGGGGATGGTATTTCGATCACAGTAAAAGACAATGGCAATGGCATTCCACCCAAAGTCCCGGATAAAATCTTCCAGCCTTTCTTCACCACCAAACCCACCGGTCAGGGAACCGGATTGGGTCTGAGTATGAGTTATAATATTGTAAAGCGAATGGCGGTGAATTGAGAGTAGAGGCACAGCAAGGGATAAGAAGTGATTTTAAAATTGTACTGCCAATAGATTTGATTAAACTTTCCTTACATTAGCATTTGATTCGTTTACCTGAAATATCAAATAAAATGAAATTTAAAACTCTTTATTTATTAATTGCAGGAGTATGGCTTGTTACCGGTGCCACGGCACAAACGAAAAAGAAATCTCCGCTCGAGTATGTGAATCCTCATATAGGAGGAATAGGTCACCTTCTGGTGGCGACTGATCCTGTAGTTCAGTTACCACAGGGTTTAATCAGAGTATGCTCAAATCCCTGGCCTGAAATTTATGACAGATATCTGGCAGATAAGGTATTTAGTTTTTCACTCAGAGATGTAGTAAGGTATGGAAGAAAAACAATTCCTTCGTGGGTCATGGCAACCACGGGAAATATTGAAGTTGCTCCGGAGAAAATTGCGTCTAACTATGATCACGATTTTGAAACGGTAACTCCTTATTATTCTGCACTTTTACTGGAAGATTACGACATAAATGCTGAATATACAGTTACTGATAAAGCTTCATACTTTAGATTCACTTTCCCTGAAAATTCAGATTCGCACATCCTTCTTGGTAGTAATTCAAAATTTAGTATACTGAGTGAGAATACGATTTGCGGGCAGGAAACGTTTGGAAATCGTATTTTTTATTTTTATGCGAAATTCAATAAACCGTTTAAATCATTTGGTTCATGGAAAGACGAGGTTGTATTTCCTCAATCAAATACCCAAACCGGTGATAATGTTGGTGTTTATGCAAATTTTGCAACCGCAAAAGGAGAACAGATAGAGGTCAAAATCGGCCTATCAGCCGAAAATATGGATCAGGCACAAAAAAACCTTGAAAAAGAGATTCCGGAATGGAACTTTGAAGTTGTAAAAAACAATGCCAAAAACAAATGGAAAGAGTCGCTGGACTTATTTAAAGTTGAAGGGGGAACGGATGCTCAGCTTACAAAATTTTATACGGCCCTGTACTTTTCAGAAGGGGGTGAAAGTCAGCTGGACCGCATGAAACTCAGGGAGGAAAAATTACTTGAGATAGCACAAAAGTATGCTGCCGTAGCCCGAAAAGATCTGTTTCCGTCAGTCTCCTCAGAAGGTGTTATGTTTCAACATGGGAATATCACCTTTATAACTGATATCTGGCTTAGAGGTATCCGTAATTTTGACATTAATGGTGCTTATCAAAATATGAAAGCTGAGTTTCTGGAATCTACTAAACTGCCGTGGAGAAAAGGGCCTTCAACTGAACTCGATAGTTTTTATCTCAAGAATGGATTTTTCCCTGCCTTACCCCTGGACAAAAAAGAATGGGTACCAGAAGTACATGATTTTGAAAGAAGGCAAAGTGTGACGGTCACGTTACAGGCAGCCTATGAGAGTTGGTGTATTGCACAGATAGCAAAGGACTTAGGCAAGGTTTCAGATTATGACCATTTTATAAAGCACGCACATGATTATCAAAACACTTTTAATGTTCAGACCAGGTTTATGGCACCTAAAAGTGCTAATGGGAAATGGATAGAACCTTTTAATCCAATATTATCAGGAGGACAAGGGGGGAGAGAATATTTCGCTGAAATGAACAGCTGGATTTACACCTGGTATGTCTCTCATGATATCCAGGGGCTTATCAATCTGATGGGTGGCAAAATTAATTTCAACAGTAAACTGGATAGCCTCTTTTCTGAACAATATCAAATTCCAAAGTATAATTTTCTGAGCCAGTTTCCTGATCAGACAGGATTAATAGGAAACTATGCCCACGGCAATGAGTTTTCGAGGCAAATACCTTATCTGTATAATTATTCGGGCTCTCCCTGGAAAACTCAAAAGCGTGTCAGGGACATCATGGAAATATGGTATGGCACAGGACCTTTGGGCATATGCGGAGATGAAGATTCCGGACTTATGTCACACTGGTATATATGCAATGCAATGGGTATTTACTCCGACCCGATGATCCCAAATTACCCGGTATGGCTTATTGGTAGTCCGATATTCGAAAAATCAACAATTACACTGGGAAATAAAAAGACATTTGTGATTGAAGCAAAAAATGTATCGGCACAAAACAAATACGTTCAGTCTGCCATATTGAACGGAGAGCCTCTTAATAAACCATGGTTTGATCATTCAATTCTTGTTAAAGGTGGGACACTCTTACTAAATATGGGTCCGAGGCCAAACAAACAATGGGGCAGTTCACCCGAGGCAATACCTCCGTCCATGTCAAAAGCGGAATAAGCTTAAATTAATTCAACAATTAAACAAAAAGTTATTTGACCTGAGAAACCGATTGCCATAGTTCTTTATGAATATAAATCCTTAACTAATTCAAACTCCCATACTCCTGCACATTATAATTCACAAATTTGCTTGAGGGATTATTTCCGTAACCAATCCCAATTGTTGTATAGAAGGAATTTAGGATCATTTTGCGATGTCCTAAATTGGGAACACAGGCGTCGATAATCGTAATCCTGACAAAAGATATTGCAGCAATCTGAGAATCGACTGCGGGGTTAAAGTTATCATCCGATGATGCCGCGATATTTTCACCAATTGCGTCACCATTATAACCAACCGCGATGGCTCGTTTTAATGCTGTTCCATTCAGATCGTGACCGAATAGATTATTATCGGCCAGGAAAAGAGCGTAAT
>CAIOOC010000492.1 GCA_903859795.1 uncultured Bacteroidia bacterium | reverse complement strand
CTTAATTAACATCTGGTTCGAATAAAATGTTCAGGCAAAGTTAGGGTAAAAATTTCATTTTTTTCTGAAAATATGTCACCTGTTTTCACACTCACCCTAGTTTATAATTAAAGATTCAGAATTGTTACCGTACAAAAATAGCCCAGTGTATATCTTTTGCCAATAAGTGTACCCTATTTATCTATAAGTGTAAATAGGTCTTAATCGGAGGCCGAAGATAAGTAATTTCAACAAGCGTTTTCAAGGTTAAAACATCTAATATTTAATGTTATTTTAATGAATACTCCTCCTCCCCCTCGTTACCGCTGCGCTCAAACGATAATCTTTTTTAACGCTGATCCTGATTTGCTCGTCGCAGACGAAAGGTGATTTCCCCTCGTTTCCGCTGCGCTCAAACGAGGGGAAGAAGCGTAACTATCCCTCACACGAACCATCACCCGTTCAATCAAAAGGATTACCTGAAATTCAAAGTCATTATTTCAAACCCGGCGGGTTTGAACGTTTATAGAAACATCATGGGGGAAACATACCTATGACTCCGGAGTCATATCTAGCGAAACAACATTCATCTCTATAATCATGCGACCTCGCCGAGGTCGTTCCAGGTTTGTAGCTGCCAGCTCCGATCCTTCGGGAAGGGGTGTAGTTTATTCTTTCCCCTTTTCCTGCACCGAAATCTCGCCGCTATACGATATAAACCCACGATTATTGCTTGTGATCGAAAGCGAAGCCGATCCATCGTAAAAAACGGACAAGGATAACCGGAACAAATCGTTTGTCCCTTTGACCTCTGCATCGACGAGGTAGTGTTTCTTCACCTTCGAAATGTTAAATAACTGGGGCTTCCCTTCGAATTTGAGTCCCTGGTCACCACCATACCCAATTCCGCTATAGGCTTTGCCAAAAAAAGGCATATAACTCTCAATACGATCAGGACTAAATTTTACATAATTGGAATTCGTTGTAAGATCAACCGATCTGTACCCTGTTGGATATGCCATCCTTCCAACAAAAACAAACGATTTGGAATTGATCAGAACTTCGGTTTGCTTTTCCTGTTCAATTTTGCGTTCCTCCTTTAGCTGCTTTTTGGTTTTTTCCTGGGCAAAACAAGTGGTCATATTTAGAAATACGAGCACCGCATAAAGAATTGTAAATGATTTCATAGCCTGAATTTTATAACTCAAAATTAGGATTTATTTTTACTTTTGTCAGATCCAATTTAAATTCTGCCCCCATGGAACCAACCAAAACCGATACATCAATTTTTGACATCAATATAATAGTCGACACATTAATCCGCCTGGGCTTGTTATTCCTGCTTATCGGACTGTGTATCAGTTTTATAATGCCGTTTAGTTTAGTGTTAATCTGGGGAGCAATAATTGCTGTCACCTTTTACCCCATTTACCAGAAACTTGTTAAATTATTCAGGGGATATAAGGCTTTGGCATCGGTTGCTGTAACCTTGGTTATGCTGAGTATATTGGTAGTACCGACATGGATACTGACCGAGTCGATGTTATCTGGACTCATGCACTTTCGCGATCTCTACCATCAGGGACAACCACTGATCCCGGCCCCCGGGAAAGATGTCCAAAGCTGGCCTTCCTATTTAAAACCGCTGGTAAATCTTTGGCAGAGCGCCTCAGACAACCTCCAGGGTGTAATACTTCAACATAAAGAACAGCTTGCGGGACCAGGTAAATGGTTATTGGACGCAATTACCGGTTTTGGCAAGAGTGTTGTACAGTTTCTGGTATCGATATTGCTTGCAGCCGTATTTCTTGTTTTCTCTGAGTCTTTAAACGGCTCATCCCTTAAGTTGTTCAGGAAACTAGCCCGGTCAAACGGTGAGTTCCTTGCCAGACTGGCGATAAAAACTGTTCGAAGTGTGGTCCTGGGAATACTCGGCGTTGCTGTGATACAGGCTGCGATGGCAGGCATTGCGTTTTTCATGGCCGATATTCCTTTCCCGGGTCTGTGGACACTTCTTTGCCTTGTTCTTTCGATAATTCAGATCGGTGCATGGCCGGTACTTATACCCCTTACGATATATATGTACTCTACAACCAACCCGGTTACTGCTACATTATTTGCAGTATGGATGGTCGTTGTTGTTTTTGCAGATAATCTTTTAACCCCTGTAATGCTGGGACGAGGCTCCTCTGTTCCCATGCTGGTTTTGCTGATGGGCTCTATGGGAGGATTTATTACAATGGGATTTCTGGGACTGTTTGTTGGAGCGGTTATCCTCTCTATCGGGTATAAGCTCTTTGAAGCATGGCTGAACAG
>CAIOOC010000491.1 GCA_903859795.1 uncultured Bacteroidia bacterium | reverse complement strand
GTTGATTTTTCAATCCTTGAAGTATTTCCGCCGGACCCCACAATGAATAACTCATAAAAAAGGAAAACAGGGTGCGGGAAAACGCCGGGTCCTCGCCGTTTCGTCTGGCAAACTCCTGAAGTAAAGCAAGTTCAAAGTAAAATTTAAAAATCAGAGAAAGAGTAGAAACCCGTCTACCGGCGAGGATCTGATGCTGGATGCGAGACGGGTTGTAACGTTTAGATGTTCAGGTAAATTACGGGACAAGATTAATTGTGGGCGATGAAAATTATGTGGTCATTTCTTGATAAAATCCCATATGCAATTCTGATCATTATAGCCGTTCTTATGCTGCTGGCACCATTTAAGCCGATGCCGCATGTCGTTGAAAAACTCATAATGCTAAAAAATGGTGTGCTGACCAAACCGATAGATATTTTTGATTTGTTTTACCATTTAATTCCTACGATATTGCTGGCTATGAAAATTGTGAGGGATGTAAGAAATTGAAATAACCATTGAGGATAAACGTGAAAAAAATAGCACCTCCAAAATCCGTTACTCATCCTATATCAGCAAAGATCATCGCTGGTCTTCGAAAAACCACCGGCAGGAAGGTTATAGATATTTCTGAACTGCGGGATGCTAAAATAAATGCCGCAAATTTAGACAAAACCGTAATTACGGAGAAACAGCTTTCACGATTAGATCCTCTGCATGGGGTTTATATCTATGCCCAAAACAAGCTTTCCGTTATCATTGAAGAAATTTCTGCTTTGTCGGCTCTCTCAAAACTTGCAGACGCGTATGAAAACGCTGAAGATGTATATATGCCTTCAGGTCCGCCGATGAGTCCGCTGACCAAATCTTATTTTTTCATGCTGGGGCTTTTTCGATCTTTACGTTGGGCTCAAAAAAGAGACTTTCGGAACAATTGCTATTGATGTTTGCAGATTCTTAAAGGCAGATCCCGAATTGATAACGATTTTCGAGCATATGCAGAAATCAAGAATGGGGTTCTATGTTCATGAGGGCATTTCCGGAAAGTTTGTCAATCTGCGAGAAATTATCACACAGGAAAAAATACAGGTCATCGTACCAAGTGGGTACTTGGGTGAGGCGGGAGAAATCTGGTTCGCAAGGCTGATGCCAGAGCCATTCCCTCAATTGAATTATGGATACTCGGTTGTTTTTATAACCCCGTACATCATTACAGAAATGCAAAATGACTCACTTGTATTTGCGAGCGAGGAAAAATGGGAAGCCTTTTTTGAAAGGAGCCGGGAAAAAACCAAAATTGAGGATAAAAAACGATCATATGAATTTCTCATGAAATACGGTTTGAACCGGCACTACTGGAATGAATACATTATTGAAGCATACATCAGCAATAGCAATGATATGATACTGCTTACCGGCTTTCCCGATATTCCGTTGAGCATGCCTCATTCCAGAGAAAACAGCGATAGATTCTGAAACGGCAAATTACACGCCTGTGAAGATGATAATATCTCATTTTGGAAAGGTATCCAGGAACAATATTACTTCTTGTTGGCCGGAGAAAAAATGACGATGGAAAATGCAAGACTACTGGCTCTGGACGATGCTGAATCGAAAACACGGCTTCAATTTCCGGACGGAGCAATGTTGGTTGTCGGGACAAAGCAGGATAACGACGATCCCGCTCACTACGGCGTTCATTTGGTTTTTACTTCAGACACCAGTTCAGAAGCTGAGATGAACATTCTTTTGCCCCCTCACTCCATTGACGTCTTGATC
>CAIOOC010000490.1 GCA_903859795.1 uncultured Bacteroidia bacterium | reverse complement strand
GCTTACGGTGGTATCGGAGGTGGTGATATTTCGTACATCGACCTGATTAAAAGTTACCTGGACAGTTTGAATATCACTTACAATGATTCTCAAACGGAACTCATTAGCGGCGCCATGCTTTGGGAACATGACCTGACCTACCAATCAACCGATACCGTAGTTTATAAAATCCTTGGGGTCCGATATACCGCTGTGCGTACTGAACTGACCCTTGCTGCAGCAGATCCAAACCTTTCGCGGATTGATCTCTTTTATGCAGACCAGTATTCAAATATTTCAGTACTTCAAGGTACACCGGCCGTAAATCCACTAAAACCGGAACTCCCTGAAACCATGGTCGAGGTGGGATCAGTGCTCCTGGCTCCCGGAGCATTAACCCCGACAAATGCCGATGTCGAGAAAGTTTATGATGAAAATATTGAATGGACTACCTCTGAGGTGCATGATCCAGATGTGTTGGTGGATTTTGAATGCCAGACGGAACCATTGTCCGGCTCAAAAAGGATACAGGTTTCCATTGAGGCAACGACAGGAACGAGCGATCATTTTGTTGGTGAAAACTATCATGGAGGAGTTATCTTTAAAATTCTTAGTCCGACAACAGGACTGATCGCTGCCCTGGAAGATACTGCTCTGGATGTCTTTTACGAAAGTTTATCTGGGGGTTCGCCATACACAACGGGAGCTAATGGCATTGAAATTGGTACCGGAAGGGCCAATTCTGACCTGTTACTGGCTAATCCAAGAGCAAAGGATCAGGCAGTCAAATTTTGCAATGATTTACTGGTTGGTCCCTACGATGACTGGTATTTACCATCCGAGCAGGAACTGTACGCGATGTACGTCAACCGGTTCGCAATCGGGAATTTTGCGACCAAAACCTACTGGTCCAGTACCGAAGTTACAGGCTCATCAGACTGGAAGAAGGCGCGCTGTCTGACATTCTCAGACGGGTCCATCCTAACCAGGGATAAAAACAATGCCTATTGCGTAAGGGCAATCCGAAGCTTTAATGACCTGACCGATCCGCCGGATCCAACAGCTGATACATCCGTCACTACAGAAAATACGGTGCTGAGCTTTGTCGCATCCGAAGCCTATGCGGTAAGAGACGGAATACTCTCACTCAATATTAAAAGCGTCCTTCCCTGGAGGGATAACTCCATGATCCGGATTGAGTCATTCCTGGGAGTAACACGCACAGGTAGTGTATCCATGTCGAAGATGACCAACATGTTCAGCTACCGGCCGGGAGATGATACGTGGCACAAAATAGCAATACAGATGTACCAGTTGGCTCCAACCCAAAACACACTGGACTGTTTCCGAATCACATTGATGGGAAGTTGGCCGAACCATCTCGATCTGGCATTTGATGATATCAGGTACCAGCATGGAACTGTTGAAGGGACACAGGCCAAACAGGAGGCCCGTTGGCAAACGGATTACGGATTTGTGGAATCTGCTGACGGAGTGAGGATGCTATTTACAACCAAATACCCTTATGTTCGAAATACCACCAAAATCTCGCTTAACGGCGTCAGACAGATTATGGGGGATTACAAACACTACATCGAATACAATGATCGGGTCTATTTTTTCTATCCACCCGAGGCCACCAGTGGCTGGGTGATTGATTACGACACACTGGTAGCTGAAAGTAATCCGGCAGTAGTTCCTGACAGCGGGGAATAAAACTCAATGCAAATCAACCAATCTAAAAACAATGGAACCTGATTATATTCCCTATATACCGCCCGAAGGGCTGATTAAACTGAGGCAGATTGAGCCATTCAGTTTGAACAGCGTTTCTATTCAGCTATTTGTCAATGCGCTGATTCAATTGTTTGAAGGCGATTTTTACCAGTACTGGAAAATCAAAGGGAGCACCGGCCCAAGAACTCCTGTTTATGGTCCGCTCTATAACTGGTTTACAGTCACAAGCGCAAAAGGGATTGCACCAATCGGGTACAGGGTCCCAACGTCTGCAGAAATCCTGACTTTGGTCGGGAGCAATGGCTTTGGCGCCAATTGCAATGAATTATTGGAAACCGGAATCGAGTTCTGGGAAGATCCCAATGAAGGCACCAATACATCCGGATTTTCATTGCGCGGAAATGGACTAAGAGACAAGCTATCAGGCGATTTTATAGGTCTTAAAGCGGAATCGTATTTGTGGACCATTTCAGAGGGAGAAGCAGCCTCGGAAGCTATTTTATACGTGCATCCTGCAGGTTCATCACCGTCAGTTTTTTCCTATCCCAAAGTTGACGGCGCCGGTATACGGCTCATCCGGGACACTGCGATTGGTTGGACAGAAGATGAAACCGTGGTGGATTTCGATGGCAACACCTATGAAACTGTAAAGATCGGCGATCAGGTCTGGACAACGAAAAATCTGATCTCCGAGCATTTTCAGGATGGCACAAGAATTCCGGTTGTCGAAGATCCGGATGAGTGGTTCGCCCTGGAAACTGAAGGGATGTGCTTTTATCAGAATGATCGTTCGAATGGTTACAGTGAAGCGCCAGCACAGGAGATACGGATTCATAAACACGATTTACTTCGCATTAAAGATACCGATACCCTGAAATGGAGGATTAACGAAATTTCAGATACGGAGATAGAAATTGTGGTTGACGGACTGGTCAAAGCGGATGATATTCCGCGCTTACAGGTGCAAAGCGATTGGGAACAAACTGATACCGAACTTCCTGACTTTATTAAAAATAAGCCTGAACTTTTGGATCAGGTACAGTCAGACTGGAACCAGTCAGACGATGAACTACCCGATTTTATCAAAAATAAGCCTCAAATTCCGGATGCACAGGTTCAGTCGGATTGGAATCAGATAGAACCCCTTGAGCCGGATTTTATAAAGAATAAACCTGAAGCAATGGATCAGGTTCAGTCAGATTGGAATCAGACAGACAACCTGGCGGTTGATTACATTAAAAACAAACCTGACATGTCCGGAACAGGAGAGGGCGGAGCCTCTTCGTATACTTACATTGCCTATGCCTCAGATGCCACAGGAACTGATTTTACTGTTGCGTTCGATGCTGCACTTGACTTTATCGCCATTAAAACGACTGCTATACCCATAACCTCACTTGTGGTCGGTGACTTTATCGGTTTATGGAAAAATTACAAAGGGGCTAAAGGCGATTCTGGAGATCCGGGTGATCCGGGGAATGATGGAGCCCCCTGGCGCTGCGGGTAATCCTGGCGCGGATGGAGCTGATGATCACTCAATGGATGTTTACATTGATTTTTTGACTATTACCCCTTTTGTTTACAACTGCCCTTATGCGCTCAAATTTACAGCTCAGATAAGCGAAGGAACCGGAGCAACATTATCGGTGGCCCTCAATACCAACATGACCCAATTTCAGAAATTAACAGTTACCCCAACCCAGGTTGGATTAATCATTTTAAAAGGAACTTTATTATGAGTATCAGACAGTATATACCAGTAAAAGTCGCAGCGGATCCTGATCCTGCAGTATTTTGTCCGCCACGCGGATATGAAATTCCGGCAGATCCGAATATTTTAGAGCCAGACCCTGAATGGTACCCAGTCGGTAATCCTGGCAACGAAGAAATAATTTTAACCTGCTCAGATGGTGGTGACAGGCGTATTGCATTTTATACAACGATCCAGAATGCTGGAACATATACCGTCTATGTATATGGGGCAAGCAATGAACTACTCAATACTCAGGTTAAAGCTAATTCAGCAGTATGGAGCTATCAATTTACAGCCGGAGCTGGCTTTGCAGGTACAGGGCAGACAACCTTTAAAGTGAAAATCGTTCCAACCTTAGGAACAAATCACATTTTAGGGTTTTGTTGTCAATCAATATCAGGTAACCCCATACAAAACTGGCAGATATTACAGGCAAAATTTAATACTCCAGGTATTACGGCTTTGTCAAGTGCTTTTGCCGGGATTGATGCCTTACGGGGAATAGAGTTTTTTAGTTCATTAAATTCGCTGAGTTTATGCGCAAATATGTGTTATAACTGCTCTTCATTAAAATCAATTGCATTTCCGGCCCTGCCTGCATTAACCACATTTGCTTCTGCATTTTATGGTTGTAACCTTCTCACTTCATGTATTTTTAATGGGCCATTGCCTCTTTGCAACACAATGACATCGATGTTTTATCAATGCCTTTCGTTACCCTCACAGGTCTATCCGGCGGATCTGCCTGAAATGACCAATATGACCAGTATTCACTATGGCAATGCAGCGTTAAGGAGCGTCACTTTGCCTTTGACTATGAATAAGTTATTTCAGATGTCAAGTGCTTTTTATAGTTGCAATGCCATACAACGAATAAAAATGCCAGCTTCTTTGCCTCTTCTTGAACAGTTACAATCCACATTTTCAAACTGCAAAGTTCTGAATACCATTGATTTTTGCACCAGTGTTCCAAAGTTGGTTAACTGCATGAATATGTGTTATGGTTCTCCTGCTCTAAAATCATTCACTTTTCCGGCAACCTTAAATTACCTGACCAATTTATCGTATACATTCGGTTGGTGTTATTCCTTGAAAACATTGACTATGCCAACAAATGCACCTGAGGTAACCACCTTGTATCAAGTTTGTGCCAATTGCTACGTTTTGAGTTCATGTACCTTGCCATCTGCTTTGACAAAAGTGACTACCCTCTATCAAGCTTTTATGAATTGTTATGAAATGACAACATGCATCTATCCACCGACAATGGATGCAGTTTTAACAATGTACTGTGCTCATTTTTACAATAAACTATTGACTTCAATAACATTTCCAACCAGCATGAATGCCTGTACAACGGCGGGCCAGGGATTACAGGGATCCACATCTTTAGTTACTTGCGTCATGCCTTCTTCAATGAATGCTATTCAAAGTTTGAATGCCTTTTTATTTGGGTGCACAGCATTAACTTCGGTAACTCCACCCCCCTCTTTGCCTGCTATTACTGATATTAGTTCTTTCACATCGTCAGATTTACTGTTATCCTATTTTGGACAAGTTACATTTCCTGCAATTCAGGTGAACGCCGGGGGTATTACATCAGGTCGCCTTTTAACCTCATATTATCAACCTACACTCCGTGCGTCAATTTTTAATATATCAAGTGGTCCGCTAATTGGAAATATGATGACTTCGGTTGAAATAGATTGGGCCAATTCTACCTATGGAGGGACATCCCCTCAAATATTACTAAACTATCTGAATCTGTCAAGCTCAGAAATCAATAGAATACTTACAGCCTTGCCAACTGTTTCCGGAAAAACAATAAATGTTAGTCTGTGCACAGGCTCTGCCGGGTGTACCCCTGCAATCGCAACTGCAAAAGGATGGACCGTCGTAAAATAGTTACGTCGGATTACAAGCACTCCGGATGAGAGAAGCCATCTGAGAATAGATTTAAACCCCCGGGATATCAATCGGTATTCCGGGGTTTTTGTCCTTTAGCCTCATGCACTCAAAATTTAAGTTTGGGAAAAATTCAGAAAATGAATGAAGCATTAGTGCTGATTATTGGGCCGGTTGCTGCCTCGTTTGCCACCTGGCTTTTTGCGATGCGAAAAAGCGCTGCTGAAGCTAGTTCAAAAGAGCTGGATAATACCGCAAAAATCGTTCTGATGTGGCGGGAACTCAGTGAAGGGATGGAGAAACGGTTCAAGCAGGAGATCGATCAACTTCGTAAAGACAATTGCGACCTTGAACAGCAGGTCAAGAACGTTGTCCAGGAAAATGAAACACTTCGCAAAAAGATGCACTTGCTGGAAGAAGAAAACCGCAAACTAATCAATCAGCTTAAAATCTTTAACAAAAAAAATTCGACCAATGAGTAAAGTAGACCAGCAAGCCGCTTTTCTGCAGGATGCAGCAAAACTAATTCAGAAAGCTCCGCAATTTGGATTGACCATTTCCGGCGGGGAACTCTTCCGGACTCAGGAGCAACAGAATCTTCATTTCGCTTCAGGAAGATCAAAACTACGCCACAGTTTACACCAGGATCGACTGGCTATCGACCTTAATTTCTTCAAGAAGGGTTCATCAGGAGCCCTGGAGCTTACCTACAACAAGGCAGATATTCAGCCGCTGGGTGACTGGTGGGAAACTTTATCACCTCAAAATAAATGGGGAGGTAACTGGAGTGGATTTATTGACACCCCACATTTTCAACGAAATGAAATTTTGGTATGAAAGAATATTTTGGACCAGTAGAACTTGTCTTAATAACCGCGGCAATACTGGCAGCTTGCTATTTATTGGCAATTCTCACAGAAAAAAAATCCCAAAACAAAAGAAGGAATCTATGAAAACAATTTGGACCTATCTATCAACCCTATAGATCG
>CAIOOC010000489.1 GCA_903859795.1 uncultured Bacteroidia bacterium | reverse complement strand
GTTTCGCGATATCGATATCCATTTTCACTGCCGAATCGGTTGAAGACCAGTTTGCTACGGCAATCAGGGCTTCGTCTTTTTCAAGATAGACTGAAGCTTTTACCTTTTCATTATTAGTTGTTACGGGTGAGGATTTGTCCCAGAATCCTATCATCTCAGCCTGCTGAATGCCAAAACGATCCCAGAATTTCCAGAGTGGTGCAGGATCTCCTGACCATGGGGCACGTGCGGTCATCCCAAACAACATCCCTCGCCAGGGATTTCCCCCTTTTTCAAGCATCTCGCCCATTAAACCAAATGGGATTCCTGATGTCTCAATCAGCCAGAAATCGGGTGGAAAATCGTAATTGAAATACTCTCCAAACCAGAGCCTGTCAATATATGGGAAATGCTCCAGATAGAGATTGGCGCTGTTCGCGAATCCATCACGCGGATTGAACTGGTTTGCAGAGTGAACGTCAATCAAAGCCTCCGGATTGCTGTTTGTCAGGACTTTGCGGACCCGCTTCATTGTTGTCCGGTCAAAGGCAATGTCATCGATATAAATTCCGTCAATCCCCACATTTTTCACAAGCCAGTTCATCCCTTCAACATAATAATTGTGCCACCTTGAAATCCCGGAAGTAATGATTGCCGCATCTTTCAGTTCGGGGACAAACCACGCCGCAATATAGTTTGAATCAAGGTGCTCCTGAAGCCAGGAGAAACCACCGCCCTTACCATGTGACAACACTTCGTCGCCCAGGCTGCGAAGCATGAAAAGCTCTGGTGCCCTGTTGGAAAGTTCCCTGACCGTATAATAAATTTTCACTTTTAATCCTTTGGCATGTGCAGAATCAATATAACTTTTCATATTCTGCGGACGAAGGAAAGGATAGTTAATATACGGATTTATCCCATTTGCATGATGGATATTGACAGTATTTGATCCGTAGGCAGAGATTGTATCAATAGGTTTGTAACTGTGATAATACCTGTCGTGCCATTGTTTTGAAGTGTTAATTGTGCGGAATGGCGTAATCAGAAGGTTGAAATAAAAATGAAGCTGCTCTCCCTTTTTGATCAGCCTCTCTCCGGAATAGGATGTCAGCAGCACAACATTATTACCACGTGGTTCAATGTTTATTCCGCCATTTTTATTATTATACCATGAATCAGGCATATAAAGTGGTTTGGATAGATAGAAATTGGTATTCAGAGGACGCGAATAATGATTATCCCTGAAACGCACCTGCAGACCTGCATTAACGTCGCCAATCCATGGTCCGTCCTGATTGTTTTCAACTTTCCACTTCCAGTTGAGCTTTTCGGGGCGAAAACCACCCTTTTGTCCAAGCCCCATCATGTATTTTGTCACATCGGGTTTAAGCGGAACCTCGAGGCGGATATCGCTAATCTTTGTATCTTCCTTTGCTGTAAGTATTAACTGATAATCGATGTTGCCATCAAATTCCATTTGAGCTCTCCCTTTCAATGCTAATCCGTCTGTCTCATTCTCCATTTCCCAGGCTACCGCGCCGGAAACCTTTTTAGTGAAATGATATGACGGCTTTTCCCAGGTCAGAGTTTTTTTATCCTTTTCGACAATAAATGAAACCGGAGCCTCGAGGAGTTCCCGACCTTCGGGGATTATCTTAGTGACACTCTCCGAGAAATGGGTTTTGATACTCTTTGGAAATCCCAGGTTATCCAGCGTAACTTCTCTGCCGAGGCATCCTATCGTGTTTTTGTTGACAACCAATGAAGTATAAGGGGCAACTGTCTCGTCATTATTGGCCAGGGTTGAATTCAGCCAACGAAGACGCGACATTTTTTCAGGTTCATTGTCACCCGATGCAATTATTTTGGCTTCATCGATTTCGATTTTTAGCTTAATCACCTTAACAGGCATGCCTAATGGTTTGACTTTTAACTCTCCTGAGTAAATTCCGGCTTCAATCTTTTCAGGTATCTGACATCCGATCCACAACGGCTGGATTTTCCCTTTTTCGACCTGACATTTTTTAACGAAGGGATTCCCTTCCCAGTCAATTCCACCCAGGTTAAAACAGGTAAATTCCCTGGCAGGAAGAACAGCCTTCCCGGATTTTATCAATGGGAGAAATTCGATGGTTAGATCTTCGATATTCTTTTTTGCCGCATAGACTCCAAGCTGAAAGGTCAGATATTCACCTTTTTTGGCTTTGGCAACAAATTCTTTACCGGCACCATCCACCATCCATTTAGCAGGTAAATCGGTTGTCATCCGGATAGAATTCTCGCGGGATTCAGGAAATACAAGATAGTCTGCTTTAGGATTTTTATTTACCAGGGTGTTCAATTCATCTTTTGAGGCGATCAGTTCCATCGGGTAAAATGAGTTGAAATCGTCCACTGACTGAAATTGTACCAGATTAGCGCCGGGTAAATCTTCCAATTTCGTCTTTGCGGTTTGTGCTTTCTTTAACCATTCGGGATCAGCTGAAGATGAAAACGGTGGATACTTGATCTTAGGATAATTTGATTTTCCATCCGGTTTGTATTTCAGAAAATATAGGTAATACTGACCCGGGGTGCTAAATGGTTGAAAAAGAATGTCTCCGAATTCACGATTGATGTTTACCGGAAGAATGTTTTGAACCTTTTTCCCGGAAGAGGCCTCAACAATATAAATTCCCTTCATTTCGGGATGAAAATCCCTTCTTCGCCAGGAGATGTGGGCAAGGACAATATCAGACGGTTTTTCAACACTGATTACTGCGCGGTGATTGCCCAGTGAATCAGCAATCCATGTTCCGGTTCCGTAAAAGTCCGATGTCGGTACAGCCACTTGATTTTGTGCTGAAGCAAAATCTAATAGGGAAAACAGAAAAGCACCAAAGATTAATGTCTTTTTCATTTTAAATGATTTATGAAATATTTTTTCACTGTTGTTATACTGGCAAATTACCGGTGATTCTTATTGCCTTTGAGCCTCCTGCATGTTTTTTGTTAATTGCCTGACATTTAGCGTTCACAGGTGCAGAACACCGTTTACATTTGTAGAACAGGGATTAAAATGTACCTCCTAACCACGTATATTCATCTTTTCTACAAATCTTGCGGTACTCCGTACCTAAATTCTTATTGAATCAACATCCAAAGTTATCAGTTTTTGTGTTGGCGTTTCAAAATTTACAATTCCTGGTTCTCACTAATCCCGGGTGAAATATTTTTTCCAGAACTCTTCCGGCACAAATTCTGCCCGGTAGGGAACAAATGAGGAGTGCAATTCCCACAATATCTCCCCTTTAGTGCTTGTAACCATCACTGTACCGGTTTTTGCACTTGTCTGCAACAAATTGCCATTTGGCAAAAGATAGGCACTTCCCATCCGGGAGGTGTATTTTGATTTTGGAAGCGGAGCGTTTATTTTTGTAGTAGCAGTCATTGTTATGGTATCCAAAACGAAAGAGAGTCCTCGTGATTCTTTTCGGAATAGAGAGTTGTCGAAAACCATCAGCTCACCCCGGGAATTTAGATTTATGGAATGTTGGAATGAAAACCATGAAGTTGTATCCATCTTAAAATCTCCGTTCTTTCCAAATTTCCACATAATCTTTCCCGTTTTGGAATTGATTTTCCAGATTTGGTCCTCGACAGCCACTGAGATCAGGTAATTACTGTCCTTATCAAATATCAGCGAATTCATATGAAAACGATCATAGGCGAACCGTTTGATGTAAGGATCTTTTTTGATGTCCCAAACATCCCAAACATTCCATTTATGAATCTCCCGACCAGTAGAATCGATCACAAGGATACCGTCGCCACCGAGCGTATCAATTCCCGCACCGCCGATTTCCGCCATATCAATTATCTTTTTTGGTCTGTAGAGCGTATGTATATTTCCTCTTTTATCTTTAAGGACATCGTGATGGATAATTCTGAATTCGGGATTTTCAAGTTTGTCCAGATC
>CAIOOC010000488.1 GCA_903859795.1 uncultured Bacteroidia bacterium | reverse complement strand
GTACATGCCCATTGCAGCTGCATCCCAGTTCAGGGTGTTCCTGTATTATCTTATCGAATCCCCAGCTATAAACGCCCATTCCCAGAATGACTTTTATCTTTTGTTCGTGAGCCATACGAATAATGCTGTTTATTAATAACATACGGTTTGAGTCGATTGTTTTTTCTATTTCCGGCTCCCAGTATTTGTTGGTAAATAAACCCCAAAGTGTGATCTCGTTCATTCCTGAACGCTGAAGGAAATCAAGTGTTTCAGCATAATCGGCAATTATCGCTGAATCCAGTTTTACCGATGGCCAGGCATCATGACATTCGGTCCGGCTCATGTCGATCATCCATCCTAAATATCCTTTGTGTTCAAAGCCTGATTGGGCTAAAGTGTTATTGTGGATAAAAACAAACAATATGATGATCAAATATTTCATACGTATAAATTTTAATTAACTTACTAATATTTAGATTATTGATCCTTGTGGAACCCTCATTAATTTATGCATAGCAATTTGTGAATGTAAATTCATGAGGGTTTCATCCTGATAAATTTAGATTAGATCAGTTAATATATTGTTTTCCAGCCTTTAGTTCCTTCCTTTTATCACCAAGGATAAAGGTGACTTTCATTCCTGCAGGAACAGTTACAGTACCTTCCACATTGAGTCCGCTTCGCGTCAGATCCAGCTCAATATTTCCTGAATGGTGGGGATAAACAGCTTTTATACGGTTTAATTCTCCAAAAGAAGGAGCAATTTCAACTGTTTTATGTCCTGCAGAAGTCGGTTGAATACCACACACTGTCCGGAAGAAAAAATAATCAGGTGCGGTACTCCACGGATGACACTCAGAGCGCTGATTTTCTTCGCCCCATTCGAGCGGAACTTCGGCAAAAGTGCTCATACCACGTTCTTTCATCAGTTGCCATTCTGAAGTTTCCCGCAAAAATTGATCGTTAAAACCGGTTTTGTCCATAGCTTCGAACAGGTAAAGGTGGAGGAATAAATCAACCTGACCAAACCAATCCTTCGGTTCCAGAAGTTTTTTCATCAAAGTTTTTGCATTATCCCTGGTTGTGGCTTCTGCCAGAATGGCCAGAATATTGGTAATCTGGCTGACCTGTTTATTATCAGGCGATTCGGTATAAAATCCATCCAGGTTTTTGCATAGCTGATTAACCGCTTTGCAAATCTGATCAGCCCGGTTTCGGTATTGTGTTGTTTGAGCCGTTTTGCCTAAGTATTCAAAAATATCGGCTGCATGGCGTAGTGTGTAGGCATAATGGAGCGAATAAAGCGTGTTATTCCCTTCGTAAACAGTTGGCGGTTCTCCGTTTTTATAATGACGTGGCCAGGCCAGCGCCCCCCACCAATCCATTTTGCCCATCAATCCATTAGGTTGCATTTTTTGCTCAAACCAGAAAAGTACGTTTCCGATTCCAAGTTCGAATTGCGAGATGAATGCTTTGTCATCTTTCCACATCATGTAATCATGCAGCTGATCGATCCAGATCAGAGAGTAGGAAGGTATGATCAGGTGGAAAGGATTAGGATAACAGGCATAGGTAAGACCTTCGGGGATGCGTGATTGATCGAATTGAATCAAGGCATTGCGTGTGAGGCGATCATCACCTGAAAGTGTGAGCAGTGAAAGGTTGTGAACGCGAGAATCACCAGTATATTGCATTTGTTCGTAAGCTGCATCCGAAATCAGCATGTCCTGTGCGCAAATGCTGGCAGTCCGCCAACCAGCATCGATCATCCAGTCGATTTGCGGATTACCGGTTTCGAGTTTTGCTTTCAATTCAATCGGTGCATTACATACAATCTGGTAGTATTTTTCAATGACAAGAGGCTCATCCTTCGTCTCAATATCCAATTGAATGTATCTGAAGGCACGGATGTAGGTTGGCTTAAACAAACGATTTTTACCGCCATCCGCAATAAAGACATCCTTTATCCCAACTAATATTTTACCTTCTATATCGTTTCTGTTTCCCTTTGGCGCATGATTTTTGACAATCATATTTTCGGAATACATGGCCTGAATATGTGCATCTTTTCCACCACTGACCAACATTTCGGGATATCCCATTGTTTCGAAGGTTTGATCGATCAGTA
Organism: uncultured Bacteroidia bacterium; assembly: GCA_903859795.1. GTDB lineage: Bacteria > Bacteroidota > Bacteroidia > Bacteroidales > Prolixibacteraceae > JAAFHB01. The sequence goes on along the minus strand of CAIOOC010000488.1, from coordinate 5,715 downwards.
TGCTGATTTTTTGCTTTGCCGGTATATTAAGGCTGCCTTTCCCGTGGATGAAGTCTTCATTCTTATCGATACCTGAAGATATTCTAACAGTTGTGAAAGACACATTTGTTTCTTTAAGAATTCCTGTTCTTCTTGGAATAAGCAGCTTACCTCCACCATATAAAATGCCTCCGGCAAATTGTTGTTCACGGCCTCCCGCAATGTCGCACCATTTGGCAGGCAGCCATTTGGAATCGTCATAGGAAGTGGTTTCCCATCCCCATGGATACTTGTCGGCACGGATGCTGTCGGTCGGATTGCCCACATAGAGGCCAAAATCGATGGTACGCCGGTCGGTCATCCATTCCACTATCTTAGGAGAATAAGCTTCATTCTGTAGACATTTCCAACTTCCTCCCGATGTGTTCACCACCTTTTCAGCCTCAGAATCACCTTGTAAAATAAACGAAGTCATTTGCGAAAAGTAAGTGAATGAGCGTTTTGGCCCCCAGTTGACAACTTCAGCAGCAATTGTATTTTTCCCGGTCTGAAGATATTGGGAAATGTCAATTGTTTCGTAAAACCAATGTGAAATGTCTCCTCGAGCCGGTCCCCTCAAAATATACTGTCCATTCACAAACAGGCGATAGTGATTGTCAGCCGAAAGGTGAACTACAAATTTTTCAGGTATTGATGAAAGATCAAAATTTTTCCGGAACAAAATAACAGCATAAGCCTGTGGTTCTGCTGTCGGATGCATAATCCATTGGGCAGTCCATTTTATATCCTGACCATCTGTCGAAACAGACATAGATAGGGATATAATCAGACAGATCAATATATTTTTCAGGTTCATTTTATTAATGTTTCCAACCACTTATTTAATAATCAAATTTTCGGTATTCTGCTTTCTGATTTTAGAACCTTCGATATCGGTCAATTTTTTACCCATATAAGTCAGGTTTTCAATTGTGATCCCGGAAACATTCTTCTCTTTGTCGAATCCATGGAACACCGAGAAGGGGAGTAATCCACCAAGAACCTGTATATCTTTGAAAACAATATCACTTATTGTTCCCCTGAACTGTCTGTGATAGGCCTCTTTGCCTTCAGGAATTTTTTGTACGCCGTCCCAGGCACCACTAAGGTAGTTTTTCTTAATAAACTCTGGATCCTGGATTCCGTCGGGACCCCACTGAGAAAAGAAGATAGCGACATCAAAGAGCTTTTGTCGGCTGTCTTCGACTCGTATATTCTCAAAAACGACATTATGAACATGTGCCTGGCCGGCATTGTGGATACTCATAGTTGCGCCATCCTCCACATGGATTACATCGATATTTTCGAAACGGATATTCTTCACTTCATTGGAGTAAAGTTCAAACCCAATCTCAATGGCATTACCCCAAATGGAATTCCAGAAGGTGCAGTTTTTTACCAGAATATTATCTGTGGGATAGCTTGAAGAATATTTTCCACCAGATTTTATCGCGATGCAATCGTCCTTAGTATGAGCAAAAACACCGTCAACAACGACATTGGTGCAACGGAAAATATCCATCCCATCGTCACTTCCACTTTCGCTGACAATTTTTACCCGGTTAATCTCTGCCTTATTGCAATGAAAAAGAGCGATCTGCCATGTCGTCCCATTATGGAGCGTAATGTCCTCAATGGTAATTCCTTCGCAGTCTGTCAGGCTAATAAAACGATTTTTGTTTTCTGCCAGGTTTTTGTTGAGCGAGCCATCTATGATTCCCCTTCCGCATATTTTGATGTTCTTTTTTCCAGTTGCAAAAATGTATCCCTGGATAACTGCTCCGCCTTCGATATAAACTGTTTGATTATCCTTTAATTCAAGTTTAACATCTTTATAGAGCTTTCCGCCTTCGAACCAAATGACATTTTTGTCTGATTTTATAGGTCGTGATATTTCGGGTTTACCAGTCAAGATAAAAAGAGGCTGCTGTCTGATCCTTCCGTTGAGTTCAATACTTAGGTTTTCCGGATTCTTCATCTTAAAATGGAATGAATTATCGCCGGTATATTCAGGTTTTAATCCGGTTCGTAAAGGACGGATATCAACCCAGCGCACATCGAACATTGTATTAATTTCAACTTCTGCCTCTGCTGAAAAATCGAAAATAGCGTACGAAGCTATTGGAGTATCAAAAACAGGTATACGGGTTCCATTAACTTTGACCTGGTAGAATTTTTCAGACGCAAAACCTTCAGGTGTTTTCCAGGTTGTAACCTGGCCGAAAGAGCAGATGCTAAGAAACAAGGAGGCAATTAACAGTATTTTTCTCATGTATTTTTTTTAAAAGATCAATAAGCTGAAACAATTCATCAAAGAAGATATTGCGGTACACTGTACCTTGTTCGAATCCATATTAATCCCGGTACTATAAATTTAAACAGTGCTCTGCACCTTTGAGTGTTTAAAGTAAGGCAATTAAATAGAGTTATAAAGGAGTTCTAAAAGTAGCAAAGTTTAAAATGCGTTGTATTAGAGATCATAAGATATTAATATACAATAAGTTGAAGATATCAATGAATGATTTAGGTTGGATTCTGTTAGTACTTTTGAAGCATTGTCAGCATTTTACGATCAAGCTTATGGCCATGCCAATTTTCGTATTCGATATCTTTTCGTCCGGAATCAAGAATTCCAAAATCACCCCTGAAGTTCCAGAGTGCATATCCGATGCCGTTTTGGGTAAGGATATCCAGTACGTCTGAAAACCAGGCTATCAATACATTATGAGGTGTTTCGCGCCAGCAGCCACATTCTCCGCAATGAACACCAACACCTTTTTTTACAAGTTCAATCCAGGGAGCGTAGAATTTCTCGAGCGATTCGCGGCCAAAATATTTGTTGTCAATTGTTCCGGGCCAGACAGGCATAGGGGCGTTATCCGGATTTTTATACACCCATGGTGCCCGGTAATGGGAGATATAGTGCGGAAAATAACCCCGGCAGCTTTGAGCAATTTCCAGATCGGTAATCTCCGGAATGACCGAAGACCCAACATCATTACCATCCGCTACAACGATTCTTGCGGAATTATACTTTCTGATAACTTCGGTTGTCTCCTTAGCTACTTTTCGGTAAATTGCTCCTGGTACAGTATCACGACTGCCAAACTGATCATTCATATTTTCGCGCATACTGGGTTCATTGACCAGATCGAAACTTACCTGATCGCGGGTAAATTCTTTGAGCCTTTTTGCCCACATCTCCCAATGAAATTTAAATGCATGTTGAGCGGTCTCATCTTTCCAAAGATTATAAGGCTCATTAAATCCTGCATTTACGCAATATCCGGGAGCTCGGTGTAAATCGAGGCTAACATGCAATTTATATTTATTGGCAAGTTCAATAAGTTGTACAATTTCCTCTACAACTTTCCAGTCGATATTTAACACCTCGTCGGGTGTAACATCTTTCGTGCGATCGTATTGAATGTACCTTGGATAGGCCATAGGAATTCGTACGAAATCAAATCCCCATTCTGCCATCCATTTAAAATCGTCTTCGGATGTTGTATATGATAAGTGCTCTACAGGTGGGGTTGGCCCAAAATAGTCGAGCAGATTGAAGCCCCGCCAGCGTGGCAGGGGATTTGAAATTTTGGTACCAGGGACTGAGGATAATGCCAATTTACCTGATATTCCTACTAAGGCTGATGCAGCTCCAGCGGTTTTTAAAAATGAACGTCTGTTGATTGGAATGGTTTTCATTAGTTTATTTTTTGGCATTTAGATGTTTATATTTTTAATTCTGAATATTTCCTCAAATTGCAACTAGCATTTGGCAACTGGCAGCTCTCTCTTGGAAGATAGTCTCCCTATTCTGAAAAAGGGTTATGAAGAAAATTCTCCCATGCTGAGGTATTCAAGCAGGCAGTCAGTAGCCGGAAGCCAACTTTGCAGCATTAACACACAGAAAGTAAGCTGATTATCTGTAGCCTTAAGCGTGTTATAGAGTATGAATTAAAGATAAAACGCCATCAGAATTTGATGGCGTTTTATTATTTTTCATTCGAATTAAAACGAATTAGATTGTAATTCTTAGTTCCAATTGTTTTTTACCTGAGCGTTCAAAACCGGATTGGCATCTCTTTCAGACTGCGGAATTGGAAGTAGTACATGATAATCCTTCACTGGTTGTATCCCAAGTGCTGCTTGCTTTTCTGCATTGATCGTTGTGACAAGAGTTCCCCAACGAACAAGGTCGAAGAATCTCGATTGTTCGCCAGCAAGTTCGATCTGGCGTTCCCTTCTGACAATTGTACGTGCGCTGACCTGATCTCCAAGAGAAGTATAGGTAAACGCTCCGGAACGGGCACGAACCATATTAATCAACGGTAAAGCGGCTGTTACCTGGTTGCTTTCTATCAGAGCTTCAGCCTGCATCAAAAGAACATCGGCAAAGCGGATTACCTGGCCATTGATAGGGCTTTCAGGTTCACCGTACGACTTGACGTTTTCGTAATATTCGTATTTGCGCCAGGATAACTGACCTTTGTTAAATGCATCGCCATATTGAATAACTCCGCCAGGACAGTTGTCGCAGTAAGTAGCGTCACCACCCTGGGCTCCGGCTGCTGAATAGAATGTTTTTGCAGCGCGAGGGTCTGTATAGCTTTTGCCAGCCTGATCAGGATAGGTGAATGAATTAGCCAGAGCATTGGAAACTAAAACATTATACCAGTCGTTCATGCCATATTCCTGAGCACGGTCAGAAACGGTACATTTGCCACCCCACGTTTCCTGTCCTCCGAACATATAATAGGCATTTCCAACGCCCCACCCTTCCCAGGGACCATTCATTACGGCGAAGACTGTTTCTTTTGTTTTCTTGTCATTTACAAACATATCGTCCACATCTCCAGTGAGTGCGTAATCGTAAGGAGCGGCACTAAGCAATGCCAGCTCGCCCGCAGCTTCGGTATACTTTTTCTCGTACAGGTATACTTTTCCGAGTAAAGCAACTGCGGCACCCTGAGTGACCCTGCCGTAATCTGCATCGGGGTAGGATAATGGCAAATTGGTGATGGCGGCCTTTAAAGTTGTTTCCAGTGAAGTCCAGATCTGAGCAGCAGGGGTTCTTGATGACTCAATGATATAATGGTCAGCCAATTTCTCTTTCAGAGGGACGTCGCCGTAACAGGTTACCAGCCAGAAGTAAGCAAGAGAGCGAAGAAATTGGGCTTCACCTGTAATTCTCTTATTCAAATCGATATCTGACTGAATAGTTGATTTCCAGTTTTGGAGCACATCCAATACAAAATTGGTTCTGAAAACCATTTTATAGCATGAGTTGAACAGGTAATTCAATTCACCGCTGTTGGCATTGTGTGTATAAATAGGAAACTGCAGTAAGCTACCTTGAAGCGGGAAGTTCTTTTCAGCATCGTTGCCAAGAAGGTCGAAAATAAAATAGAATTCTCGGCTGTACATTCCCTGGTACAGGAGCGGGGTATACATTGCGGTTGAACCCTCCGTGATGGATGTGGCATTGGTAAAGAATGTCGAACCTATGTAAGCATTTTCGTTTTTTACATCCAAAACTTTTTCATTGCAAGCTACAAACAGTAAAGTGAGTAGTAGTGAATATATTAGTATCCTTTTCATGGTTGTCGTCTGTTAAAAGTTTAATTGTAATCCAATTCTGTAAGTAGTAGGATTCGGGTGCTGAGTCTGATCAATACCACGAGAGAAGATAAAATT